>CAWFOJ010000139.1:0-4414 GCA_963816585.1 uncultured Holophagaceae bacterium
GGGGACGTGCGCCTGCCCCAGTTCGGGCCCAACCGGGAAGCCCTCGGGGGCACCCTGGCCGCCGCCGCCGAGGCGGGCTTCACCGGCCTGTTCCTGATGGTCTCCGACCCGGTGGAGCTGATGGCCATGGCCGCCTTCTACGACAGCAACGCTTCCCAGGGCGGCTTCCTGGGCCACGGCCTGGCCCCGGAGCGGGTGGCCGGCCTGGCCCTGGGGGTCATGTGGGGCCGGGCCCTGGCCAAGGCCCGGGCCGCCGGCGAGGGCGCCCGGGTGGCCCACACCGGCGTGCCCTACGGCCCCCATTCCCAGGACGTGCTGGTGTTCGACGACCCGGCCGGGCCGGACCCGGTCCTGTCCGGGGCCATGACCCAGGCCGCCCGCACCGGCAATTACCGGATCCGGGACCTGGGCTACATCCCCTACACCGGTCCGGCCCTGTCCTCCATCGCCCTGGCCCTCCCGGCCCTCCTGGGCGGGCGCGAGATCGTCGCCAGCAGCTTCGTGGACGGCATCTATTTCGGCGCCCCCTGCCGCCTGCGCTGGGGCGTCGCGCCCACCCGCCGCCGGGTGGCGCCGGAGGTGGAGGAGCAGGTGACGCGCCTGCACCGGCTGGTGCGGGAGCGGATGACGCACTTCGGGGTCACGTTCAACCCGACCCAGGTGCTCGGGGCGAGGTAGCGGGTCCGGGCCGGTTCAGGTTGCCGCCCCCTCCGCCGCCACCATGCCCAGCCCCTGGGCGCCGTCCACCAGCACCTCCAGGGGGTGCTCCAGGCGGTAGTGCCGGATCTTCCCGTCCAGCTCCGAGCGCACCAGGGGCTGGCTCTCCAGCCGCGACCAGTCCACGAACCCGTCGTCGCCCCGGCGGTGGATGGTGAAGTAGGACACCCCGAAGGCCGTGAGGTTGTGGAAGAAGTGGGATCCCTGCGAGGGCTCCACCTCCAGGTCCAGGAAGTCGGTCTCCACGATGGCCCGGGCGGAGGAGATCATGGGCCAGGTGACCGGGATGCCCAGCCAGGGATCCGCCGAGCCCCAGCGCCCGGGGCCGATGATGAGGGAGGGGCGGCCCTCCTTGCGCAGGCCGTGGTTGATGGACTCGACGGCCCGGGCGGCGTCCCGGGTGCGGGCCCGGTCCAGGTCCCAGGGGATGGCGATGACGTCCCGGATGCCGCCCCGCCGGCCGTGGCCCAGGGTGCTGCGGGAGAACACCCAGGCCTGGTCCCGGAGGGGCTCCAGGGAAGCCGCGTCGGTGCGCACCCGCTCCACGTTCATGGGCCGGATCTGGAGCACGTGGAACGTCTGGGGGCCCTGGGGCTTCAGGTCCACGGCGAACTCGATCTCCACCGGCACGCCGATGCAGGCCTCGCTCACTTTCAGCAGGGTGGTGAGGATCCGGGGCAGCGGGAAGCCCTGGTCCTTGAGGATCATGCTGAAGGTGACCAGGGGCGTGCCCTGGGCGGCGTTGCCTTCCACGATGCGGTCGTAGGCGGGCAGGTAGGTGGAGACGATGGGGGCCATGCCGGGGTCCCCCAGGGCCGTTGTCACCTCGGTCTCCAGGAGGTTGGCGTCGTAGGCCATGCCCGGGATCACGTCCGAAAGGGTCATGTCCAGGCCCCAGAACTTGCGCTGGGCGTTGCGCAGGATGTCCTTGACCATCGAGAACTGGGGCAGGATCTGGGGCTGGGCCGGGCAGAAGCGCAGGGCCTCGAACCCCTCCACCACCGCCTTGCCCAGGCCAAGGGCCACCAGCGCCGTGCCGTCCCGTGGGGACATGTCCCGGAAGGGATAGAAGTTGTACGAGGAGGTCACCCCCGAGAAGGTGGGGTAGTACAGGTCGCCCCGGCGCGAGCCCACCAGGGACTGGATCACCACCGCCATGCGCTCCTCCTCCATGCGGTGCGGGGTGGTCTCCAGGTAGTCCTGGGCGCCCTTGAAGTAGGTGGAGGCGTAGACCACCTTCATGGCCTCCAGCAGCTGGGCCAGGCGCACGTCCAGGCTGGGATGGCTGTTGGCCAGCATGATGGTGGCGTACACCCCGGCGAAGGGCTGGTAGAGGGAGTCCTCCAGGATGCTGGAGGAGCGCACCGCCAAGGGGGTCCGCACCACCGCCAGGAACCGGGCCAGCATGGTGCGCGCCGAACGGTCGAAGCGGCCCTGGCGGAACGCGTCCAGGATCTGCTCGTCGCTGAGCTGGGCGCAGTCGTGCGGCATGGCCGGCGAGATCGTTGCGCTCCAGGAAGTCCTCGAAGACGTCGCTGGCCACCGCCAGGGTCCTGGGGATGGCCACCTCCACCCCGGCGCCGGCCAGGTCCTCCAGGGCCAGGAGCTTCTGCATGAAGGCCAGGCCGCGGCCCTTGCCGCCCAGGGACCCGGAGCCCATCTTGGCGAAGGTGACGAACTGGTCGAAGGTGGCGGCGTCGAAATCGGTGATGATGGTGCGCTGCACTTCCCGGATGTACGACAGGAGGCTGTTGCGCAGGTAGTTGCGCAGGCCGCCGATGGTCGGGAAGTGGGAGACCATCACCGGCTTGACCGCCTGGGCCAGGCCGAACTCGGTGCGCGCCGCGTACCACTGGGAGAAGTGGTCCCGGTTGGCGTGGTACACCAGGGAAGCGTCCGGGACCCGCTCCAGCTGGTCCAGGAGCTGGCGCAGGTCCACCGCCCGGCCCACCTCGGTGCGGTCCGGAAGCCGGAACACGAAGTCCCCGAAGCCGAAGTTCTCCAGGATGAAGGTGCGCAGGTCCGCCAGCAGGGTGTGGGCTTCCTTGTGCAGGAAGGTGGCGCCCAGCTCCTCAACCAGGCCGCGGTTCACCGCGTCCGTGGACTGGAGGAGGATGGGCAGGTCCGGGTCCTTCCAGCGCACCTGGCGGGCCAGCTCGATGCCCGCCGCCGGGTCCAGGCGGCCCTCCCGGGGGAAGCTCACGTCGGAGATGATGCCCAGCAGGTTCTCGCCGTAGCGCTCGAACAGTTGCCAGGCCTGCTCGTAGTTCTGGGCCAGGATGATCTTGGGCCGGGCGCGCATGCGCAGGATCCGGTGGGAGAGGTTCAGCCCCTCGGCCATGAGCCGGGAGGTCTGGTGGGTCACCTCCGCATAGATGTGGGGGAGGAAGAACGAGTAGAAGCGCACGTCGTCCTCCACGACGATGATGGCGCGCACCCCCCGCTCCAGGTCGTGGTCCAGGTTGCGGGTGTCCTCCTGCTGCTTGATCATGGCGAACAGGGACTTCACGTCGCCCAGCCACAGGAACACCCAATCCACCTGGCCCGAGCCGCGCAGGACCTCCAGCTGGGGCACTTCCCAGGCGTGCACCGCCAGCACCCCCACCGGCACGCCCGGCACCAGCGCCTTGGCCTGCGCGGCCAGGTCCTCCACCGGCATGTCCCCCAGGCGGGCGGTGGTGATGACCATGTCGAAACTGTGCTCGGCCAGAAGCTCCAGGCCTTCCTTGCCGGAATTGGCGGTGACGAAGCGCGGCGAGCCGCGCAGGTTGATGCCCAGATCGCGGATCTCCTGGAGCATCAGTTCCGTGAGCTGCCCGTCCTCCTCCAGGATGAAGGCGTCGTAGTTGGTGGCCACCAGCAGGATCTCGAACACCCGGTAGGGCATCAGGCCGGAGAACTGCTCCATGCGCTTGCCAAGGCGGAGTCTGGATTCGGCGGGGTCCGTCATGGGTCACATCCTGTCGGGGGAATGTTGGCATTCTAGCTGGGGCGGGCGGCAGGGGGTAGACTGGGGCATCCTCGAGGTGGACCATGCACGTCCCGATGCTGACCCTGGCCCTCCTGGCCCGGCGCATGGACAGTTCCCAGGGCGGCGGCTTCGGCTGCTTCCTGGTGCTGGTCATCGCCGGCATCGTCGCCTTCCTGGTGCTGCGCGGCCGGCGCGACCGGCGGGAACAGCTGGGGGCGGCGGCCAGGCCCATGGGTTCCGGCCCGGTGCAGGGCCACGTGTTCGCCAACCCCTACCCCAAGTGCCCCAACTGCGGCGCCGCCGGCGACAAGATGAAGCAGGCCTGGGACGGCCTGCGCAAGGTCACCTGGACCTGCGGCTACTGCGGTTCCGTGGCCGGGGTCCAGGAGCTCAAGGACGAGGAGCTGCCCCCGGGCGCCCGGGTCCGCCTGGGCCTGGACCAGCCCGAGGGCATGGCGCCGGGTCAGCCGGGCTACTACCCGCCCCAGGGCGGCGGCATGGGCGGCCTGCTGACCGGCATGATGATCGGCAACATGCTTGGAGGCGAGCGCCACCGGGGGGACGATGGCTGGCCCGGCGGCGGGCCCGCCGGCGGCGACCAGGGCGGCTCCGGAAACGACTGGGGTGAAGGAGGCGGTTCCGGCGGCGACTGGGGCGACTCGGGCGGCGGCGGGGACTGGGGCGATTCCGGCGGCGGGGATTCGGGCGGAGGCGGGGACTTCTAGC
>CAWFOJ010000140.1:0-18274 GCA_963816585.1 uncultured Holophagaceae bacterium
TAGCCCGCGGGGCCGCAGGATAGCGGTGAGCGTGCTGCCGGCCCCGGAACCGAGATAGGCTTCAAACCCCTCTCCACCCGGCGTCCGCGTACAGGTCCTCCAGCTGGTCCACCACCCGCTCCAGGGCAAAGCGCTCCCGGGCGCAGGTCTGGGCCCGGACCCCCAGGCGGCGCCTGGCCAGCGGGTCCGCGGCCAGCTCAGCCATGGCCTCGGCCAGGGTCCCGGGATCCCGCACGTCCACCAGGAGGCCGGCCTCCCCGTGGCCCAGAGTCCAGGGCGCCGCGCCGCTGGCCTGGCCCGCGATGCAGGGCAGGCCGCAGGCCATGCCCAGCATGAGGGCCAGGCAGGACGCTTCCTCCAGGACCGGATGCACCAGCACGTCCGCCTCGGCCCCAAGACAGGCCAGGATCTCCCCGAGGGGCGCCGCTCCGCGGAAGGCCACCGCCCCGGCGCACCCCAGGGCCGCCCCCAGGGTGGCGGCCGGGCCGCCGGGCCCGGTTTCCCGGCCGAACAGCACCAGGCGGGCATCCGGGTGCCCCTTCAACAGGCGGGTGAACGCCTTCAGCATGGTCGGCCCATTCTTGCGTCCCGTGAACGTCCCGTCCAGGACGGCCACGAAGGTGGAGCCCCGGCCGGCGGCCCGCATTGCGACCCCGGGCACGAACCAGGCGGCCGGCAGACCATTGGGGATCACGTGGACGGGCGCGGTGGTGAACCGGTAGCGCTGGAGGTGGCGGGCCACGTAGGGCGAGGTGGCGGTGAGCCGCCGGGCCCGGCGGCAGGCGGCATAGGCCATGCCCACCCGGACCGCCCCGCAGGGCGCCGCCCGGGGATCCTGGGCCGCCATCCGGCCCAGGACCACCCAGGGCGCGTCATGGGCGGTGACCAGGTGGCCCAGGCCGGTGTCCAGGGCGCCCAGGGCGAATTCGCAGGTCCCGTGGGCATGCACCGCCCCGGGGCGTTCCCGCTCCAGCACGCGCCGGACCCACTCCCGCTCCCGGGCCAGGGCGTCCCGCCGCCGGGCCTTGGCGTCCGGGCGGCAGGGGCCCAGGCAGATGCGCAATCCGGGCCCCTGCAGCACCACTTCGTCGGTGAGGCCCGGATCCAGGGACACCACCAGCAGGTTCCGGCCCCGGCGCAGCAGTTCCATGGCCAGCAGGGTGACGGGGGCGCCGCCCGGGCCGGCCAGGATCGCGGCCCGGTCCCGGTGGCAGGCCAGGAGCCGGGGGAGGAACGGCTGGAGGTCGATGGGGCCGGCCAGGGCCAGGAGGTTGTTCACGGGGGTCCAACGTTGCGCCACACGGCCCCGCAATATGAAATATTCCTAATCCATCGTCAAGAGGGTTCTTTATCAAGGAAATGTCGCAGGAGAATGGATCCATGTGCGGCGATGCAAGCAGCCCAGGCACCGACCCACCCCCAGAACCCATCGGTGAGAACCCCTTGCCGTGCCCTGGAGGAAGCATCCTGGCAAGGGTTCAGGGAAATCCTGCCGACGGGCACGGATGACCGCCTGGCAGGTTTGATTTCATACCGAACCACCAAGGGGCAACCCATGGCGTCCCCCATGGGCGACATCCTGTTCCATGCGGCCTTGCATGGTGCCTATCACCGAGGGCAGATCGCAGCCCTGGTCCGGCGCGAGGGGTCGGACCCGGCGGGGACGGATTTCATCACCTGTTCCCGGATCAGCGGGCGAACCACCGCCGCTCCCGGCACGTCAGAGCCCCCCGCGCAGGTTGGCACTGGCCCACAGGGCGCCGTCCCTCTCCCGCAGCAGCGCCACCAGCCGTCCCTGGTGCAGCCCACGCACCGGCGCCTGCGGATCCGGGAACCCGGCCGGCAGGGGCCAGGACGGACCCAGGACCTGCCCCATGGCAATGGGGCGGCCGTGCAGCAGGTGGTCCGCCTCCTCCGCGTCCAGCTCCCGGGCCGGGCACCAGGGGACCAGGTCCCACCCCTGCACCGGGACGCGGTTTCCGGCGCCCGGATCGGACCAGGGCCCGATGGCGGTGCGCTCCAGGGCCGCGAGGTGGGCCGGACACCCCAGGGCCCGCCCCAGGTCCCTGGCCAGGGACCGCACGTAGAAGCCGCCCCGGCAGGTGAGGCGCAGCACCGAGGCGCGCGGCAGGTCGTGGCCCACCCAGGCGGCTTCATGCAGGTACACCCGGGACGCCGGCAGGTCCACCGCCTCGCCCCGGTGGGCCTTCTTGTAGGCGGACTCGCCGGCGATCTTCTTGGCGCAGGTGGCCGGGGGAACCTGCCCGGTCCAGCCCAGGAAGGGGGCCAGGACCCCCTCCAAGGCCTCCCGCGCCGGGGCCGGCCCCTCCGCCACCGCCAGGCCCAGGGGGTCGCAGGTGTCGGTCTCCGCGCCCCAGGCCACGGTGGCCAGGTAGGTCTTGGGCACGGGGTGCATGAGCTCCATGAGCCGCGTCGCTTGTCCCGCCAGCACCAGGAGCAGCCCTCCGGCGAACGGGTCCAGGGTGCCCCCGTGCCCCAGGGGCAGTTGGCTCAGCCCCGCCTCCCGGGCCTCCCGCTTGAATTCCCGCACCACGTCGAAGCTGCTCAGGCCCACCGGCTTGTGCGCCAGGTACAGGCCGGGGTTCAAGCGTCCCCCTCGCCGGGCTCCGGGGCCGGACGGGCCGCCTCCTCCTCGTGGATGCGCGCGAACAGCGCCTCGATCTTGTTGCCCGCCTCCAGGGTGTCGTCCGGGAAGAACTGCAGCTCCGGCACGCGGCGCAGCTTCAGGTGCCTGGCCAGGTGGCTGCGCAGGAAGCCGGCGGCGCGCCCCAGGGCCTTGCGGGAACGCTCCAGCTGCTGCTGGTCGCCCAGCACCGTGTAGTAGACCCGGGCCAGGCTGCGGTCCCCGGTGAGGCGCACGGCGGTGAGGGTGAGGAAACCCAGGTCCGGGTCGCGCAGTTCCCGCTGGATCAGGGTGGAGAGCAGGAAGTGGACTTGATCTTCCAGTTGTTCAGGGCGCAGCATGGTTCCATACCTCAGGCAGGAATCCAGTGTAACCGGCCCTCCCCGGGAGGACGGCCGGGGAAAAGGGGCGGCAGCGTGGACGAGTGGTTCAAGAAATGGTTCGACCGGGACTACGCCGTGATCTACGGGCACCGGGACGGGCCGGAGGCCGAAGCGGCGGTGGCCATGGCCCTGGGGAGGGCCCCGGCCCTGGCCTCCGGGCCGGTGCTGGACCTGGGCTGCGGCGCGGGGCGCCATCTGGCGGCGCTGCGCCGGAGCAATCCGCTGGCCTTCGGGCTGGACCTGTCCCGGGACCTGCTGGCCCTGGCGCCCCCGGACCTGCGCCCGTGGCTGCTGCGGGCGGACATGCGCCGCCTGCCCCTGAAGCCCGGCGTCCTGGCGGGCGTGTGCCTGTGGTTCACGCCCTTCGGCTATTTCCCTGACCGGGACAACCGGGCCCTCCTGCGCCGCCTGGCCCAGCTGCTGCGCCCGGACGGGGCCCTGGTGCTGGACTACCTCAACGCCGCCTTCGCGCGCGCCCACCTGGTGCCCGAGGACACCGGCATTCACGGGGCCCTGCGGGTGGAGAGCCGGCGCGTCCTGGAGAGCGACCGGCTGGTGAAGCGCATGACCATAACCCACCTGGACACCGGCCGGGTGCGCCGGGTCAAGGAATCCCTGCGCCTGTACGACCCGGCGGAACTGGGCGCCATGGCCCGGGACTGCGGCCTGCGCCTGGACGGGGAGGCCGGCGACTACCGCGGCGGCCCGTTCGACCCGCAGCGTTCCTCCAGGTGGATCGGGTTCCTTTCCCGGCGTTCCGATTAAGATGGAGTTCGACAGCCGGGGAGGTGGCCATGCGTTTCAAGACCCTGCGTGACTTGGATGTGAAGGGGCACCGGGTGTTCCTGCGGGCGGACCTGAACGTCCCCCTCAAGGACGGCACCATCACCGACGCCACCCGCATCAAGGAGACCCTGCCCACCCTCAACCTGCTCCTGGAGAGCGGCGCGTCGGTGGTGCTGGCCTCGCACCTGGGCCGGCCCAAGGGGACCGGGTTCGAGGCGGAGTTCAGCCTGGCGCCGGTGGCCGCCTGGCTCAAGGGCCAGGGCTTCGACCTGACCCTGGCCGCGGCCGTGGCCGGCCCGGCGGTGGAGGCCCAGGCGGCCGCCCTGCGCCCGGGCCAGGTGCTGCTCCTGGAGAACCTGCGCTTCGAGAAGGGGGAGACCAAGAACGACGAGGTCCTGTCCAGGGCCCTGGCGCGCCTGGCGGACACCTACGTGGACGACGCCTTCGGCTGCGCCCACCGGGCCCACGCCTCGGTGGCGGGCATGGTGGCGGATTTCCCGCCGGACCGGGTGGCCGCGGGCTTCCTCATGGAGAAGGAGCTCAGCGCCCTGGGCAAGATCATGCACGACCCCCAGCATCCCCTGCTGGCGGTCATGGGCGGGTCCAAAGTCTCGGACAAGATCGGCATCATCCGGCACTTCTTCGGCAAGGCCGACACCATCCTCATCGGCGGGGCCATGACCTTCACCTTCCTCAAGGCCATGGGCGTGCCCATCGGCGCCAGCCGCTGCGAGGAGGACAAGCTGGACCTGGCCCTGGCCCTGCTCAAGGAGGCGGAGGCCGCCGGCACCCGCCTGCTGCTGCCGGTGGACCACCTGGTGGCCCCGAAGCTGGAGGCGGACGCCGAGTGCCGGATCACCCAGGACCAGGCGGTGCCGGATGGGCAGATGGGCCTGGACATCGGCCCGGAGACCGTGGCCCTTTACACCGAGGAAGTGAGAAAGGCCAGGACGATCCTGTGGAACGGCCCCATGGGGGTGTTCGAACTGGACGCCTTCGCCGCGGGCACCCTGACCCTGGCGGAGGAGATGGCCGACGCGGCCGACAAGGGCGCCTTCGTGCTGGTGGGCGGCGGGGACAGCGTCACCGCCGCCGCCAAGGCCGGGGTCACCGGGCGGCTGTCGCACATTTCCACGGGCGGGGGGGCCAGCCTGGAATTCCTGAGCGGCATGGAACTCCCGGGCGTCACGGCCCTGGAAGCCCGGTAGCCCTGCCCTTGACAACCTGATGAACGGAGCCCGCCAAATGAAGATGGTCGTCGGCAACTGGAAGATGAATCACCTCACCGCAGAGGCCCTGGCCTTCTGCCGGGAGTTCAAGTCGGGCTACCGCCCGGTGCCGGGGGTGGTGGCGGCCATCGCCCCGCCGTTCACCCTGATTTCCGTCGTCAAGCAGCAGCTGGGCGACCTGGCCCCGGTGTACGGCCAGAACGCCAACGCCGAGCCCAAGGGCGCCTTCACCGGGGAAATTTCCATGGCCCAGGTCCAGGATGCCGGCGCCACGGGGGTCCTGCTGGGGCACAGCGAGCGGCGCCAGTACCTCCAGGAGACCGACGCCACCCTGCTGCCCAAGCTGCGCGCGGCCCGGGCCCAGGGCCTGCTGGCCATGCTGTGCGTGGGCGAGAGCCTGGCCCAGCGGGACGGGGGCTCCACCCTGGACGTGCTGCGCCACCAGCTGGCCATCCTTGGAGAGGCCGGCCCGGGGGCGCTGGCCCTGGCGTACGAGCCCGTGTGGGCCATCGGCACCGGGCGCCGGGCGGAGGCCGGGCAGATCAAGGAAGTGCACGGCTTCATCCGCATGGAACTGGAGCGCCTGCTGGGCCGGCCGGGGAAGGAGGTGCCCATCCTCTATGGCGGCAGCGTCACCCCGGACAACTTCGAGGAGATCCTGGGCATCCCGGACGTGGCCGGAGGCCTGGTGGGCGGAGCCAGCCTGGACGCCGGCAAGTTCCTCAAGCTGGTGGCCCAGGCCCAGGCCTAGCCGTCGATGGCCGCTCCCCGGGTCCTGATCATCGCCCCCTCCGGGTGGCCCCCGGACCTGGAGCGCTATGACGCGGGCCTGCGCCGGCTGCGGGAAGCCGGGTTCCAGGTGCTGGCCCCGGAGCGGGGCCGGCGCCGCCGGGGCCGCTTCGCCGGCAGCGAGGCGGAGCGGGCCGGGGACCTGAACGCCCTGGCCGACCCGGCCCAACCCCTGCCGGAGCTGGTGATGCTGCCCCGGGGCGGCTACGGGGCCATCCACCTGCTGGACCGCATCGACTACGCCCGCCTGTGCCCGCGCCTGCGCCAGGCCGGCACCCTGCTGGTGGGCTACAGCGACTTCACCAACGTGCAGATGGCCCTGCTGGCCCGGGGCGGGGTGGTCACCTGGTCCGGTCCCATGCTGGCCGTGGACCTGGGCGTCCCGGAGCCGGACCCGGCCATGCTGGCCAGCTTCGCCCAGGCCATCGCCAGCCCGGTGGTGGAGGTGCGGGTGCTTGATCCCCAGCCCCACGCCGGGGTCTGGGAAGGCACCTTCTGGGGCGGCAACCTGGCCACCCTGGTGGCCCTGGCGGGCACCCCGTACCTGCCGGACATCCGGGGCGGGCTGCTGTACCTGGAGGACGACGCGGAAACTCCGTACCGGGTGGACCGCATGCTGTTCCAGCTGCTGCACGCGGGCATCCTGGGGCGGCAGAAGGCCATCCTGCTGGGATCGTTCACCAATGCCCCGGAGGACACCGTCATCGCCGGCTACACCCTGGAGCGGGTCGTTCAGAACCTGCGGGAACGGCTGGGCGTGCCCATCCTCACGGGACTGCCCAGCGGCCATATCCCGGGCCTGCGCACCCTGCCCATCGGGGGCCGGGGACGCCTGGCGGCCGGGCCGGAGGGGTTCGTGCTGACCCTCGCCGGGCATCCGTACCTGCACCGGGCGCCGGCAAGGCTGAGGTCCTGGGGAGCGTGACCGTTCCGGGGAACGGGTGAAAGCTTGCCCTTCCGGTGGCGAATTGAACTCTGCAGTGCAGGTGGGGGGCCAGGGTCAGCAGGCCGCGCTGGGCCTGCCGGCCAATTCGGGGGTGAGCACGCCGCGCTGGACCTTCTTCCACAGCCCGTTGGCGCATTCGATGGGCATGAGGCCCGGGGCGAGGAAGCGCCGAAGAGAACCGAGCCAGGCCCTGCATGCCTTTGCTATCATTAATGATGGCGATCCAGATGCCCCTGCGGCAGGAATTCGCCGGTGCGGTTACCGGAAGAACAGCCGGAACAGCGCCTCCGTCACCCACCCGTCCGCCCGTCCCTCCGGCTTGGCGGCCTCGCCCCCATTCCAGCCCACCTGCCTCGAATCGGGCACCGCCGCCAGCCGCTGCTGCTCTTCCTCCTGCTGCACCTGCCGGGCGTGGCTCTTCTCCAGCCCGCCGCCCTCGATGAACGCCAGCACCTGGCGCAGCTCGTCCCGGTCGAACCACAGCCCGTGGTCCTTGCACACGTCCAGGATCACGCCGGAGATGTGGGCGTAGTTCACCCGGTTCATGAGCTTCCCGCACTGGGGGCAGGGCCGGTAATGCACCTCCTCCAGATGCACCTCGCCGCGGGGCCCCGGCCCCGGCAGGGCGCCCAGCACCTGCCCCCGCTCCGCCTTCCCGGCGGCCAGGTGCTCGAAGTTGGCCTGGGCCACCCAGACCCCGCCGCAGGCCCGGCACTGGTCCAGGGCCACTCCGCCCACCGCGGTGGCCGCCAGCTTCTGCCGGCAGGCAGGGCAGGCCCGCTCCGAGGCCTGGGCCTCCCCATGCTCGATGGCGGCCCCGCACCGGGGGCAGTGCCGGGCGTGGACGCCCACCAGGCCGAAGCACCTGGGGCAGGCCAGGGTGGCCAACTGGCTGCCGCAGTACCGGGCATTTCACGTCGTTTTCGCCCACGGCGGCGCCGCAGGACTGGCAATGCAGGGTGGCGGCTTCCATGGTCTCCATCCTACCCGGGAACGCCCCGCCCTCCCCCTGGCGATAAGATGGAAACGGAGGCGGCATGCTCATCCTGATGCAGTCCAACGCGACCCGCGACCAGGTCCAGTCGGTGCTGGCCCTGCTGGAACAGGCCGGGGTGCGGAGCTACCTGCAGGAATCCCCGGCCGCCACCAGCATCCTGGCCCCCAACGCCTCCCAGGTGCTCAAGCCCGACCGCATCGAGCCCATGGGCGGCGTGCACCGGGTGGTGCCCATCACCACGCCGTTCAAGCTGGCCTCGGCGGACGCCGCCCCGGGGCGCACGGTGGTGACTGTGCGGGGGGTGCCGGTGGGCGGCAGGGACCTGGCGGTCGTGGCCGGCCCCTGCGGGGTGGAGTCCCGGGAGCAGCTGTTCACCGTGGCCCGGTACGTGGCCGAGAGCGGGGTCCGGCTGCTGCGGGCCGGGGCCTTCAAGCCCCGCACCAGCCCGTACGCCTTCCAGGGCATGGGCACCGAGGCCCTGGCCCTGCTGGAGGAAGCCCGCCGGGAGTTCGACCTGGGCATCGTCACCGAGGCCACCGAGGTGGAGACCTTCGACGAGGTGGAGCGCACCGCCGACCTGGTGCAGGTGGGCGCCCGCAACATGCAGAACTTCGCCCTGCTCAAGCGCGCCGGGCGCTGCTCCAGGCCGGTGCTGCTCAAGCGCGGCCCGGCGGCCACCCTGGAGGAGTGGCTGTTCGCCGCCGAGTACGTGCTGTCCGAGGGCAACCGCAACGTCATCCTGTGCGAGCGGGGCATCCGCACCTGGAGCCAGCACGCCCGCAACACCCTGGACGTGAGCGTGATCCCCGCCGCCAAGCTGCTCACCCACCTGCCGGTGATCGCCGACCCCAGCCACGCCACCGGCCGGCGCGACCTGGTGATCCCCTGCGCCCGGGCCGCGGTGGCGGCCGGCGCCGACGGCCTGATCGTGGAGACCCACTGCCAGCCGGAGCGGGCCCTGAGCGACGGGCCCCAGGCCCTGCTGCCCTGGGAGTTCCAGCGGATGCTGGAGCAGGTGCAGGGCATCCGGGAGGTGCTGGGGCCGGCAGAGGCGGGAGGATTCTAGACCGGGGTCACGCCTGCCCCGGGGGTGGACAATCCAGGCCGGGCTGGCGGCCATCTTCGAGAGGGCATAGAGGCTGCCGGCCACCTTGCCCACATCCCTCATTTCCCCGGCCACCAGGCGCAAGGCGCAGGGAGGCACTATGCCCAGCAGGGCGCACGGTTCAATGGGAAAATTTGCTTGATCCCAAAAAATTTCCTTGTGCTCGGTTAAAAATAAATTATACATTTAAATCTCAGGGTCCCCTTCCCGCCGGCAACCTCCCATCTCCAGTCACAACCCTTGTTCCTGCCCACTAGGTGATTCCCATGGACAATTGGATCCGGCCCTTCCTCTGCGTGAGCATCGTGGCCTGCTGCGGGTGTCCCGTCGATGCAGCTTTGAAGAAAGGCAGCCCTTCCTTCGCCGTCACGGTGGTGGACGAAGACTCCGGCACCTCCTGGCCTCTCCCCAACATCGTCAGTCTGAAGATCCACCAGGACGCCACCCGCGCGGGCACACTGACCCTGGTGGGCAGCACGGACTCCTCGGCGGACCTTCCCTTGCTGCAGAATGACGGCACCGCCATCGGGGCGGTCAACGCCCTCCTGGGTTCCGGGAGTGGCAATGTGCACATCCAGGTCCAGTTCGACAGCCTCCCCGGCACCGGGACCATCGCCCCGCCGGGGGATTCCGGCCCTCTGCTGGATATGCCGGTGCTGAGCGCGCACCCGTTGGGCTTTTGCCTCACCTTCCCCGGGGACGGGAACCCGGACGACCAGTTCGATGTCCCCCACGAAAATATCGAGATCCCCATCACGGATTGTGTCGTCGATCCCCAGCCGCCGGCCGGTGGCCAAACCCTTTGAGGCCCCCTGAATCCGGCCCTTGCGGGGCCGCTGATCTTCCCTTCCGATGACCAAGGAGAACGTCATGAGAAATGCCATCCTGGCCTTGGCCGCGCTGGCCGCCCTGGGGATCCCCGCCCATGCGCAGGCGGCGGCCTACCCCTGGACCGTCGGGGTCACGTTCGATCCGGGGCTCCCCGCGAGCTACCCGTCCACCCAGACCAGCACCTTCGGCTCCTCCGCCACCTTCGGGAACGTGATGGAAATCCAAACCAATTTCGACCTGGGACCGCGGCTCATGATCCTGGACCTCCTGCCCATCAAGGCGCCCAGCGGGATGAACGTGGCCTTCGAGCGGGACTGGGACGGGGAAGGGCTTTTGAACGCCCTGCTGGGCCTCACGCCCGGGGCTGGCATGCTGCCCACCGCCGTGGCGATCTCTTCCAACATCTCCGGCGCGCCGGCCAACCAGATGCTGTTCCAGCAGCCCGAGTTCACCGCCTGGGACCTGTACGTGGAACAGGGGGACACCTTCATGGTGCGGGAACAGTCCACCTTCACCTACGGCCACCGGCAAGTGCAGTGCATCCCCGGCGGTTCCCCGCCCGGGCCATAGGGCCTGTTCAGGCCCTGCGCGCCTGGCGCCCCAGGGCCAACAGGAACGACAGCCCCAGCAGGATGGCGCCGCACACGATGCAGCTGTCCGCCAGGTTGAAGGTCCAGTAGTGCCAGCCCCAGAACACGAAGTCCAGGAAGTCCACCACCATGCCGTGGCGGATGCGGTCCAGGCCGTTGCCCATGGCGCCGCCCAGGATCAGGCCCAGGGCCAGGCGCTGGATGGGCGCCACGCCCGGCTTCAGGAACTCCCAGCCGAAGTAGCCCAGGGCCGCGATGCCCGCCACCGTGAAGATCACGTTGCGGATCATGGGGGGCATGCCGCCCAGGGTGCCGAAGATGGCGCCCGGGTTGTAGCTCATGGTCAGGTTGAAGAAGCCGGGGAGCACCACCCGGGTCTCGTGCAAAGGGAGGGTCCGCAGGATCCAGGCCTTGGACAGGAGTCCAGGGCCAGGGCGCCCAGGGGCACCAGGAGCCAGGCCCAGGGAGCCCGGGCCTGGCGGCGGCGGCTGGCTTCGGCCCCGGTCATGCCTGGGCCCGCACCACGTCCCAGCACCGGGGACAAAGGTCCGCGTCCTCGCCCTGGCCGTGGCCGCCCTTGTGGTTCCAGCAGCGGGGGCACTTGGTGCCCGGGTGGGGGGCCACCTCCACCTGCAGGTCGGGGCCGGGCTCCAGGGCCAGCCCGGAGACCACCAGCAGGTCCTCGGGGGACTCGCCCAGGCGCTCCAGCAGGGCCCGGTCCTCATCCGGGAGGATCAGGCGCGACGGCGGCGTCCAGGCTGGTGCCGATGGCCTTGGCGGCCCGGTGGGGCTCCATGGCCCCCTGCACCGCCTCCCGGATGGCCCAGAAGCGGTCCCAGTCGGGGGCCTCGGCGGCGGCGCCGGTCTCGGGGAAGCGCTGCTCGAACACGTGGCCTTCCGCCCCGGGGATGTTCTCCCACACTTCGTCGGTGGTGAAGCTGAGCACCGGGGACAGCAGCACCGCCAGGCCCTGGACCAGTTTCCAGCAGACGGTGCGGCAGCTCCGGCGCCGCAGGGAATCGGGGCCGTCGCAGTAGAGCCGGTCCTTGATGATCTCGAAGTAGCGCCCGGACAGGTCCAGATTGCAAAAGCCGTGCAGGGCCTGGGTCACGTCCAGGTACAGGATAGTTGCGGTAGGCCTGCACCACCGCCCCGGCCAGACGCTCGAAGGCCCCCCACACCCACGCGTCCAGGGGCGCCCACTGGGCCCCGGGGCAGCGCGTCCCTGGGCCGGGTCGAAGTCGGCCAGGGCGCCCAGGAGGAAGCGCAGGGTGTTGCGGATCTTGCGGTAGGCGTCGGCGGTGCGCTCCAGGATCTCCCGGGAGATGCGCACGTCGTCGCTGTAGTCCACGCTGGCGGTCCACAGCCGCAGGATGTCGGCGCCGTAGGTCTTGAGCATCTCCTCGGGGGTGAGGATGTTGCCCAGGCTCTTGGACATCTTCTGGCCCTTGCCGTCCAGCACGAAGCCGTGGGTGACCACCGTGTCGTACGGCTTGCGCCCGGTGGCCGCCAGGCTGAACAGCAGGGACGAATGGAACCAGCCCCGGTGCTGGTCCGAGCCTTCCAGGTAGATGAAGTTCCCGTAGTCGGACTCGCGCAGGCGGGGATGGGTCTCGCTCACCACCACGCCGCTCACCCCCGAGTCGATCCACACGTCCAGGATGTCCGTCTCCTTCTGGAACTCGGTGCCCGAGCAGCGGGGGCACACGGCCCCCTCGGGCTTGAGCTGCTCCAGGGGCAGCTGCCACCACGCCTCGATGCCGCCCTGCTCCACGGCCGCGGCGGCCTTGTCGAAGATCTCCTGGCGGGCCAGGGGCTCGCCGCATTCCGAGCAGCGCAGCACGGTGATGGGGGTGCCCCACACCCGCTGGCGGGAGATGCACCAGTCCGGGCGCCCGGCGATCATGGCGTAGATGCGGTTGCGGCCCTGGGCGGGCACCCAGCGGGTGCCCTCCACGCCCTCCAGGCCCACTTCCCGCAGGGTCTTGCCGGTGCCCAGGAGCTCGTCGTCCATGGTGATGAACCACTGCTCGGTGGCCCGGAAGAAGATGGGGGTCTTGGTGCGCCAGCAGTGGGGGTAGCTGTGGGTGAGCTTCTCCTCGTGCAGCAGGGCCCCGTTGGCCCGCAGCCGGTCCACCACCAGGGGGTTGCAGTCGAAGATGTTCTTGCCCTCCAGCTCCGGGTCGTGCACCGCCGGCAGGAAGCGCCCGTCCGGCCCCACCAGCTGCAGCAGCCCCAGGTGGTGGGCCAGGTTGAAGTCGTCCACCCCGTGGTCCGGGGCGGTGTGCACCAGCCCGGTGCCGGCGTCGGCGGTGACGTGGTCGGCCAGGAGCACCACCGACTCCCGGTCCAGCCAGCAGTGGCGCGCCTTCAGGCTCTGGAAGGTGAGGCCCTTGCGGGTCTCCTTGACGTGCAGCTGGACGCCCAGGTCCTTCTGGAAGGACTCCAGCAGGGGCACGCCCACCACGTAGTGCCGGTCGCCGGCCCCATGGCTGACCTTGACCACCGCGTACTCCATGTCCGGGTGCATGGCGATGGCCAGGTTGGAGGGGAGGGTCCAGGGGGTGGTGGTCCAGATGGGCAGGAACAGGGGCGTGGGCAGGTGCATGCGCCGGGCCTCCGCGTCGTCCACCGGGAAGGCCACGGTGATGGCGGGGCTGGTGCGGTCCGCGTATTCCACTTCCGCCTCGGCCAGGGCCGTGCGGGCGCCGTAGCTCCAGTGCACCACCTTCAGCTTGCGGCTCACCGCCCCGCCCTGGAACAGGCGGCCCAGGAGCCGAACCACGGTGGCTTCGTATTTGGGCGCCATGGTCACGTACGGCTCGTCCCAGTCCCCCAGCACCCCCAGGCGCTGGAAGCCCAGGCGCTGGGCGTCTATCCACTTCTGGGCGTAGGCCCGGCAGCGGGCCAGGAACTCCGGCCGGCTCAGCTCCCGGCGCTTGGGCCCCAGGTCCTTCTCCACCGCGTGCTCGATGGGCAGCCCGTGGCAGTCCCACCCGGGCACGTACGGCGATTCGTAGCCGTCCAGCCACAGGGACTTGGTGACCAGGTCCTTGAGGATCTTGTTCAGGGCGTGGCCCATGTGGATGGCGCCGTTGGCGTAGGGCGGGCCGTCGTGGAGGATGCGCCGGCCCCGGCCCTTCCCCGCCTGGTTGTCGGCCTGGCGCCGGGCCTCGATGTGCTGGAACACTTGGTCGGCTTTCCAGCGCTCCACCCGCTTGGGTTCCCGCTGGGGCAGGTCGGCCTTCATGGGGAAGTCGGTGCGGGGGAGAAAGACCGAATATCGCTTCTTCGCTGGATCGCCCATGGCGCCCTCGTGCGCAGGGGGAGCCACCCGAGGCTCCCCTGGTTGGAAAATGTCAGTCTACCGGACCTTCGCCCAAGTGCCTACCGTTTGGGCCAGGGGCGGACCTGGACGCCTGCGACGGTTATACTGCCGCCCTGGAGGCCCGGACCGGTGCGCATCGCCAATCCCATCTACGACGTGGTGTTCAAGTACCTGCTCGACGACGAGAAGGTGGCCCGGCTCGTGCTCTCCGCCTTGCTGGGCAAGGAGGTGCTCGAACTGCAGTTCCGCCCCACCGAAGTGCATCACGAGGCGGCCGGCCCGGACGGCACCCAGCTCCTGGTCCTGCGGCATGGATTTCGCCGCCACGGTGCGGCTGGAGGACGGCGGCCGCAAGCTGGTCCTGATCGAGATCCAGAAGGCCCGCAGCGCCTGGGACGTGCAGCGGTTCCGGCGCTACCTGGGCTCCAACATGCCAGCCCGGAGAACGTTGTACCTGGACCCGGACGGGGAGAAGCAGGCGCTGCCGATCGTGACCATCTATTTCCTGGGCGAAGGGCTGGAGTGCGTCGACGTGCCGGTGGTGAAGGTCAACCGGCACTACCTGGACGCGGCCACCGGCGAGCGAGGTGCGGATCACCGATCCGTTCGTGGAGGCGCTCACCCACGATTCCATCGTGGTCCAGATCAACCGCCTGCAGGAACCGGCGGCGGACCGAGCTGGAGCGGCTGCTGGAGGTGTTCGACCAGGGCCAGGCGATCCCGTTCGGATCCGCACCTGCTGGACATCCTGGAGGAGAACTTCCCCGAGCGCTACCGGGAAGTGCTGCGCCGGCTCATGCGGGCGTGGTCAGAGCAGGACATCCGCGAAGGCATGGATGTGGAGGATGAGGTGCTCACCACGCTCCAGGACCGTGTGCGCGAGATCGAGGAGAAGAACAAGACCATCGAGCAGAAAGACCAGGCCCTGAGGCGGAAGGACCAGGCCCTGAGGGAGAAGGACCAGGCCCTGGAACGGCAGAACCGCCTCATCGAGGAACTGCAGCGGCGCCTGGACCGGGACTGAGGCCTGCCTGGGTGAAGTCCGCCTGCAGCACCGCGTCGTCCACGGTGACCACCGGCACTCGGTGCTGCCGGCGTTGGTGACGAACAGGTCGCCGCCGCGGTCGACAATCTGAACGCTTCGTACCTGCGGGCGCTCGACCGGTTCAGTCCACCCGGTAGTGGCAGCCCCGGGACACGGGGTTCTGCATGGCCGCCTTGATGATCAGGCGCGCGCAGATGATGCCGCTGCGCAGCTCCAGCAGGCTGCGGGACAGGGGAGCCTCCTGGTAGAAGGTCTGCAGGCGGTGGTACAGGTAGCCCAGGTCGCTGCGCCCCCGCTGCAGCCGGGCCCGGGAGCGGATGATGCCGGCGTAGTTCCACAGGGTGCTGCGGATGCTGTTCCAGTCCTGCTCGATGAGCAGGGGGTCGGGAACCTTGCCTTCCTGGGCGTGCTTCCAGGGCTCCAGGGTCCCCGGGTCGGGCATGGGAATGCGCCGGCAGTCGCCCACTGCCGCCTCTCCGGCCCGGTATCCCCATACCAGGCCCTCCAGCAGGGAGGTGGAGGCCAGGCGGTTGGCCCCGTGCAGCCCGGTGCAGGACACTTCCCCCACCGCGAACAGCCCCGGCAGGCTGGCGCGCCCGTCCAGGTCCACGTTGACCCCGCCGCAGAAGTAGTGGGCCGCGGGCACCACCGGGATGACCTGGGCCTGGGGCTCGATGCCCGCTTCCCGGCAGGTGGCCAGGACCGTGGGGAAGCGCGCCTCCAGGTCCAGCTTCCGGCGCAGGGGCGCCAGGTCCAGGTACATGCACACCTCGCCCGAGAACGCCATCTCCTGGAAGATGGCCCGGCTCACCACGTCCCGGGGCGCCAGTTCCATGCCTTCGGGGGCGTACTTGGCCATGAAGCGCTCCCCGGCGCGGTTCACCAGGTGCGCCCCCTCGCCCCGCAGGGCCTCGGTGAGCAGGGTCCTGGGCTTGCCCGGCACGAACAGGGTGGTGGGGTGGAACTGCACGTACTCGCAGTTGACGATCCGGGCGTTGGCCCGGTACGCCGCCGCCAGCCCGTCGCCGGTGGCGGAAGGGGGGTTGCTGGTGTGCTGGTACAGGTAGCCCAGCCCGCCGGTGGCCAGCACCGTGCGCTTGGCGATGGCCATGACCACCTGGCCGTCCGGGGCCAGCAGGTAGGCGCCGAACACCTGGATGGGATCGTAGACCGCCCTCGGGTCGCGGCTGTGGTGGGGCACCGTGAGCAGGTCCACCATGGTGCGCCCCTCCAGCACCCGGATGCGCCCGTGGTCCGAGACCTTCCCCGAGAGGGCCTCCTGGATGGCCTTGCCGGTGGCGTCCTTCACGTGGTAGATGCGCCGGGCGCTGTGGGCCGCCTCGGCGGTGGGTTCCGGGTCCAGGTCACCGGTGTGGTCGAAGGGCACCCCCAGGGACTTCCACAGGAAGTCCCGGCACAGGGCCGGGCCCTGGTCGGCCAGCAGGGCCACCGCCTCGGGCCGGCACAGGCCGGCGCCGGCGGCATCGATGTCGGCGGCCAGGAGCGCCGGGGAATCGCCCGCCTCGGGCGGCGCCAGGCCGATGATCCCGCCCTGGGCGTAGCGGGTGTTGGAGATGCCGAGGGGGTCCTTGATGGCCAGCACCACGTCGGCGCCCAGTTCGGCGGCGCGCAGGGCCGCGGAGCAGCCGGCGATCCCGCCGCCCAGCACCAGGAGGTCGCAGGTGATCATGACAGCTCCAGAAGGGGGCGGGGCATGGCCCAAAGGGGGTCCAGGGCCATGTCCCCGTCGAAGTGGTCCAGCCAGGCCAGGCGCGCGGCCGCAGGCGCGGCGCCGCCCTGGAACCCCACGGTGCCCCAGGGGGTGCGCAGGGCGCCGCCGAACCGCTCGAGGGCCGGCAGGGCGTCCCGCCACAGGCTGATCATGCCGCCGGGGTTGTGCAGCTGCAGGTGGTGGTAGCCGCCGGCGAGCAGGATCAGCCCCTGCAGGCCGGTCTTCAGGGCCCCGTCGGACCGCAGCCACAGGGGCTCCAGGGCGTCGTGGCACTCGTGGAACAGGGCGGAGTTGAACAGGGCCACCCCGCAGGCCAGGGGGTAGCGGTCGTCCTCGGGCTGCCCCATCAGCGCCAGCAGGGCCACGCCCAGGCGCAGGCTCACCAGGGGCGCGAGGGGTTCCCAGATGCGGTGGGGCACCCAGCCGCCCGGGCCCCGGTCGGCGGTGTCGGGAAACCGTTCCAGGGCCGCGTCCCAGGCGGCCTTGGGATCCGCCGCGCCCAGGGCTCCGAGCCTGCCCCGGGCCGCCTCCAGCAGCTGGCCTTCCGGCACGCCGTCCGGATGGGCCTGGCGCAGCTCGGGCGCCCCCAGCACCATGGGCCACACCAGGTGCGGACGGTTCCCGGGGGCCGCCAGCGCCGCCCCCACCCGGGCCCCCAGGAACCTCAGCACCGGCAGCGGCAGCCGCGGTTGACGCTGCCAGAAGACCGGGGCGGCGGGAGCGCAGGGCATGGGGCTAGGAGCCTGACCATGTATTATTCGGCCCCGCGCTGGTGGCACCACTACCTCCTGCGGGCCTTGCGCTCGATAGGCACGGGTCTGGACGCCGACGCGGGGCCGAATAATACATGGTCAGGCTCCTAGGTGAAGTTGCGTTCGGACAGGCTGATGAATTCCAGGGCGAAGTCGTCCAGTTCGGTCTGCCAGGTCTTCAGCTGGCCCTGGAAATAGTTGTACGCCATGAGGGCGGGGATGGCCGCCACCAGCCCGATGGCGGTGGCCACCAGGGACTCGGAGATGCCCGGGGCCACCGTGGCCAGGCTGGCGCTGCCGGTGGCGCCGATGCCCCGGAAGGCGTCGATGATGCCCCACACGGTGCCGAACAGGCCGATGAAAGGGCTCACGGCGGCGATGGTGGCCAGGATGCCCAGGTAGTTCTCCATGCGCCCCATCTCCACCACCGAGGCCCGCTGCAGGGACCGCTCCACCGCCTCCATGCTCTTGATCTGGGGCCGCACGCCGGGCATCCCCGGGCGCAGCTGGTAGGTCACTTCCTGGTAGCCGGCGGTGAACAGCCCGATCAGGGGGCTGGCGCCGTAGTCCCCGGCGGCGGCCTTCAGGTCGCGCCAGTCCTTGGCCCGGCGGAACAGGCTGCGGAACCGGTCGGTGGCGCCGCGGCTGCGCTTGAGCAGCACGGCCTTCTGGAAGATCACCACCCAGCTGACCACCGAGAACACCGCCAGGACCACGAGCACCACCTTGGCCACCATGCCGCTGTGCAGGACCACTTCCCAGAGGTTGATACCCTGCCCGTCCATCATCGCGACCTGGAACATGCTGCCTCCGCGTTGTCTAGTCTAGCAAACCCGGACAAGCCTCGCCCGGGGTCGCGGCGGGCGATATACTCAATGAATATTGATTTTCGCCCGGGACGCGAGGTTCCGGGCCTGGTTGCGAGGAGCGTCCATGCAGGTTCTGGTCATCGGGTCCGGCTACGTGGGACTGGTCGCGGCGGTGGGTTTCGCGGAAGCTGGGCACCGGGTGCTGGGCGTCGACGTGGACGAGGCCAAGGTCGAAAAGCTGCGCCGCGGCGTCTCCCCCATCTACGAGCCGGGCCTGGACGAGCAATACGAGAGTAAGTCATAAGAAG
>CAWFOJ010000141.1:0-10045 GCA_963816585.1 uncultured Holophagaceae bacterium
TGACCACCATGCCCATGAACGTATCCCTGCCCAGCAGGACAGTCTAGTTCACCGGCGGGTATCTGGCCGTATTGATTAGTTCAACCGGCGGATTCCGGGGGCTCCTCCTCTGCCTTTTCCTCGCCGCAGCAGGGGCGCAGGGCCCGGGTGGCCTCCTGGGCCTTCTGTTTCAGCCGCTTGGACAGCTCCGCGAGGTCAGCCCGCAGGTCCGGCCCGTTCTTGGGGGTGGTGAGGGCCACCACCACCGCCCCGACGGCAGCACCCATCAGGAAGAACATCAAGTTCGTGCCCAGGTATCCTCGGTCCTCACTCATGGCTCTCCTCCTCGGAAGCGGCGCTTTTCTTGGGCCGGCGCAGAAATTTCAAGGCAATTTTGAACCCTGTCAATAGGGGCGCCACCCAGGCGAGGGTGCGCGGGTTCAGGAACGTTTCGAAGGCGCGGCTGGCGGTGCCGGCCATGCGGGCGAGGCTGATGGGCAATTCAAGGCATCCGGTGGCCTGATCCGCCAAGCCGTCCACCCGGGCGCGCAGGTGGTGGACATCCGCTGTGATCAGGTCCAGGTCCGCCCTGGCGCTCTCCGCCAAGGCTTGCACCGCCGCGGCCGTGCGCCGAAGCTGGAGCAGCAGCGGCACCAGGAGCCCGCCCACGGCCAGCAGGACCAGAGCCAGAATGACTTGCAGCCACCAGGACATGAGCACTCCTTGATCGATTCCCTAAAAGAGTAGTGCCGGAATCTTGCAAAAGCTCCCCTCAAGTTGAAACAGCCGGTTTTGATGGGACAATGAGGCGATGAGACCGCGCCTTAACCTCGAGGAACGCAAGGAACGCCGGCGCCGGGTGGTGGCCCGGTCCAAGTTCGCCCTGCCTTCCACCATCACCCTCATCTCGGTGCTGTGCGGGTTCTCCAGCGTGGTCATGTCCATCAATGCCGCCGGCGACCATCCGCACTTCTACTTCACCTGGGGGGCGGGGCTGCTGATCCTGGCGGGGATCTTCGACGGCCTGGACGGCCGGGTGGCCCGGGCCACCAACACCGCCACCGAGTTCGGCGTCCAGCTGGATTCCCTGGCGGACGTGCTGAGCTTCGGCATGGCTCCGGCCATCCTGGCCTACCGGTACGGCTTCTTCCAGCTGGGCCTGGCGGACCCCCAGCTGCGGGCGGTGGGCTGGGCCGCGTCGTTCTTTTTCGTGGCCTGCGGCGCCCTGCGCCTGGCCCGCTTCAACATCCAGGTGGGCTACGTGGATTCCCGGTTCTTCGTGGGTTTGCCCATCCCGGTGGGGGCCGCGTGCGTGGCCGCGGTGATCCTGTGCTGGCCCAGTTCCCCCACCGACGCGCTGTTCTCCTACCTGTTCGCCGCGGAACTGTTCCTGGTGGGGGCGCTGATGGTTTCATGGGTGCGCTTCCCCAGCTTCAAGAAACGGTCCCACCACCCCCTGGCCATCCACTGGACCACCCTGGGCATCCTGTTCCTGCTCTCCCTGCTGGTGATCCTGCGGGAACGCTTCTTCCTGCCGTTCTGCGCCCTGGTACCTCGTCCTGACCCTGGCCATGAACCTGGCCTGGAAACTTGGCTGGCGGGGGGTGGAGCCCCCCCTCAAGGCCGCCCGGAAAGCCGAGCCCGGCATGGAAGCACCCTAGGAGGGTGTCCTGGCGCCTTTGCGCGAGGGTCCCCCGGGGCGCCCCCGGCCACCGGGGCGCCGTCCAGGGTCAGCTTCCAGCCCAGGCGGTCGCCGATTTTGAGGCCCAGGCGGCGCAGGGTCCCGGCGGGAAACTCCACGAAGTGGCGGGCGGGCTTGGTGCCCCCGTAGGTGGGGCAGTTGTCCCCCTGCAGGGGCGAGCAGGGTGGGGTGTTCTCGCTGGTCTCCACCACCGTGCCGTCGTTCCGGATCCACACCACGTCCAGGGCGATGAGGCAGTTCTTCATCCAGATGGGATGCTGGCCGTCCTCATCGTAGAGGAAGATCATGCACCGGTCCCGGGCCAGGGCCTGGCGGTACATGAGCCCCCGGGCCTGCTCCTGCGGGGTGCGGGCCACTTCGGCCAGGAACCGGTGGCCCTTGGCGGTGACGATCCCCCCGTCCGGAACCCCGGAGGCGGGGGCGCCGGCGAGGAGCAGACTCAGCAGCAGAGGGGTCATGAAGGCTCCCAAGGATCTCCCATGGTAGCCGCTCGAGGGCCCTCAGGAAGACCAGGTCTTGAGCCAGTCCACGATCCGCTTCAGGTCACCCTCCTCGTGCCAGCCGTGGAAGGCCAGGCGCAGGTAGCCTTCCCGCACGGAGGCGTACACCCCCCGGCGGGCACCCTGCTCCAGCAGGTCCGCCAGGTCCTGGGGCGCGCGCCCGCCGTGGTGGAAGCACAGGGTCGGCCCCAGCCGGTCCTGTGCCAGCAGTCCGCGCAGGCGAAGCACTTCCCCGTCCCAGGCGGGGGATCCGGCCAACTGGTCCAGGAGCGCGGCCTGCAGGAAGCGCACGTGCCTGGCGATGGTGTCCACGCCGGCCTGGCGCAGGGTCCGGAGGGACTCAAGCAGCCCCACACAGGCCATCACGCTTGGGGCGCCCGGCTCCAGCTTCCGGCCGTCGGCCACCCAGGGCCGGTGGTCGGTGTCGAAGCGCCCGGGCTCGCCGGCCTCCTCCACCGACAGCCAGGTGCCCACGGGAGCCAGCAGGTGCCGGAAGTCCGGGTCAGTCCACAGGAAGCCCTGCCCCTGGGGCGCCAGCAGGCCCTTGTTGCCGCCGGTGGCGAAGGCGCTCACCCCGTACAGGTCGGGCACCATGGTGCCGGCTCCCTGGATGGCGTCCACCACCAGGCGGATGCCGCGCCGGCGGCAGGCGGAACCCAGCCTGGCCAGGTCCAGCTTCAGACCGTCCTGGAAGCGCACCCAGGAGACCGCCAGGATGCGCGTGCGCGGGCCCAGGGCATCCAGGAGCCGGGCCTCCGGGTCGTCCCCCGGCCCGGGCGGGGCGCTGTCCCAGGCGTCGGCGCCGGCCCGCTGGCCGTCCCACAGGGGTGCCTGGCGGAATTCCACCGAACGGACGGCCAAGCTTTTCCAGGGGTAGACGTTGCTTGGGAACTCTCCCAGGGGCACCAGCACTTCGTCCCCGGCCCGCCAGGGGAACCCCTGGGCCACGGTGGTCAACCCGGCGGAAGTGTTGACGGTCAGGGTGATGTCCCCGGAGTCCGCGCCCAGCAGCCGGGCCGCCTCCTCCCGCAGGGCCTGGGGCAGGCCCAGGAATTCCTCCCGCCAATCCAGTTCCCAGGGCCAAAGCTCCTTGTGCAGGAACCCGCGCAGCCGGCGCACCACCGATCGGGGCACCGGCCCGTCGGCGCAATGCATCAGCCACAGGTGGTCTGAATCCAGATGCAGCAGAGCCGGATTCAGGGGCGGAAAGGTCATGCGCCGCCCTCGCTGAGCAGGGCCTTGAGCCCCACCGGGAAGATCGCCTCCACCATCTGGCGCACGGCGGCGGTGTACTGCTGGATCTCCCATTGGGCGTGGCTGTCGGTGCGCAGGCGGATGAAGTGGGCCGCGGCCTGGAGGCTGACGGTCCAGTCCACCTCCCGGTACAGGGCCAGGGGCAGCACGCACCGGGCCTGTTCCCGGCACACCCCCAGGGCCAGCAGGGCCTTGTACCTGTTTCAGGGCGTTGCGGCAGGTGGCCAGGGTACCGTTCGTGGGCCTGGGCGGCCTCGGCCCCCTCCACGGCCCCCTCGGACCCCTGCTTGTTCACCTTGGCCTGGCGGCGGAAGGTCTGGGGCACGTAGAACTCGTCCTCGGGAAACTCCACGTAGCGCCCGGAGATCTCGTTGAACTCGCTGGCGACGCGGTGCTTCATCCACTGGCGGAAGACGAAGATGGGGGCTTTCACGTGGAAGGTCAGGGCGGTGTGGCGGAAGGGGGAGGTATGCTCGTTGCGGGCCAGGTAGTCCACCAGCTTGGCGTCCCCCTCGTCGAACGTCTCCTTGCGCTTGCCGAAGGAAACCCGGGCCGCGTTCACCACGCTCAGGTCCGATCCCATGTGGTCGATGAGCTTCACGAAACCGCGATCCAGCACGGGAGTTTCGGTCTTGGCCATGGGCGGTCTCCAGTGCGTCAAGTGTATCCCTACCCAGGTCCTCCAGTCCCGGCCCGGAAGCGTTCATGCTCAGTTCAAGTACTTCCCGGTTCCTGCGATAATGGGGAGCTTGGCAGGCAGCCCGGGGCTCCGGCCCGCACCCCCCAAAGGACGGGCCGGAGCCCGACCTCATTGCCGCCAACCCGGAGATCCCATGAAATTTTTCATCGATACCGCCAATATTGCCGAGATCAAGCGCATCAACGAATGGGGCATCCTGGACGGGGTCACCACCAACCCCAGCCTCATCGCCAAGGAGACCGGCAAGCCCTTCGAAGCCATCATCGAGGAGATCTGCGGGATCGTGAACGGGCCCATCTCGGCCGAGGTGATCGCCCTGGACGCCCCGGGCATGCTCCAGGAAGGCCGCAAACTGGCCAAGATCCACGAGAACGTGGTGGTCAAGGTGCCCCTCACCGCCGAGGGGTTGAAGGCCGCCCACGCCTTCCGGGCCGAAGGCATCCGCACCAACGTGACCCTGTGCTTCAGCGCCACCCAGGGACTCATGGCCGCCAAGGCCGGAGCCACCTACGTATCCCCGTTCGTCGGCCGCCTGGACGACATCAACCTGGTGGGCATGGAGCTGATCCACGAACTGGTTGAGATCTTCACCAACTACGATCTGCCCACCAAGGTCCTGGCCGCTTCCATCCGCAGTCCCCGGCACGTGACCGACGCGGCCCTGGCGGGCGCGGATGTGGCGACCATCCCCACCAAGGTGTTCGACCAGATGCTGGCCCATCCCCTCACGGACCGGGGCATTGAAGGGTTCCTGGCGGATTGGAAAAAGGGCGGAAGGTAGCGATAACCCTGGATTTAACGAATTCCAGGAGGTATAACGGGCCTGAGGTGCGCCATGACTCCTGCGGCCCGTAGCGAGCTATTAATTAAATATGCCCATGGCCCCGCCCTGCTGGCGGCCGCCGTGGCCAACTACCCCAAGGACGGCCTGGACTTCAAGCCGGGACCCGGAAAGTGGAGCGTCCAGGACATCGTCTTCCACCTGGCGGAGACCGAACTGCACGGCTACCTGCGCGCGCGGACCATCATCGCCGAGCCCGGGAACCCCATCATGGCCTTCGACCAGGACCGCTGGGCCCAGACCCTGGACGTGAGCGCCCAGCCCCTGGGGGAGGCGCTGGAACTGTTCCGGCTGGTGCGGGAGATGCTGGCCCGCCAGCTGCGGGCCCTGCCGGAGCCGGCCTGGGAACAGTACGCCATGCACTCGGAGCGGGGCAAGGTCACCCTGGAGCGCTGGCTGGAGAGCACCGTGGGGCACCTGGACACCCACCTGGCCCAGATGGCGCGCACCTGCAAGGCGTTCACGGCGGCCAACTGAAGCTTTCAGCCTGATAAGGCAGAAAATCCCGCCGTTAATTTCCCACCCGTTCTCCGGGATTCGCTTCCCTAACCAAAGGGTCCTTGGGTATCCGTCAGTACGCTTGGCCTAGGCCTATACAAAAAAGATATAATGGGCTTTTTGCGCCCAGGAGACCCGATGCCCCTTCAAGAGAAGATCGAGACCTTGCGCTCACGCTACGCCTCGGCGTTGAAGGGAGGCGGGCAGGCGCGCATCGACAAGCAGCACCAGGGCAACAAGCTCACCGCCCGGGAACGCATCGCCGCCTTCCTGGACGAGGGTTCCTTCGAGGAAGTGGACGCCCTGGCCATGAACGCCTTCGAAGGGGGTGAGCGCATCCCCGGGGACGGCGTGGTGACGGGATTCGGGAGGGTGGACGGCCGGCCCGTGGCCATCTTCGCCCAGGACTTCACCGTCATCGGCGGCAGCCTGTCCCTGACCCATGCCCGGAAGATCTGCAAGGTCATGGACATGGCCATGAAGGTGGGGTGCCCGGTGATCGGCTTCAACGATTCGGGCGGCGCCCGCATCCAGGAGGGGGTGAACTCCCTGGCCGGGTACGCGGAGATCTTCCTGCGCAACACCATGGCCTCGGGGGTGGTGCCGCAGATCTCCCTGATCATGGGACCCTGCGCCGGGGGCGCGGTGTACAGTCCTGCCATCACCGACTTCATCACCATGGTGCGCAACACCAGCTACATGTTCGTCACCGGCCCGGAGGTGATCCGGGCGGTCACCCACGAGGACGTCACCAAAGAGGACCTGGGGGGCGCCAGCGCCCACGGCTACAAGTCCGGGGTGGCCCATTTCGTGGTGCCCTCGGACCTGGCGGCCCTGGCCCACACCCGGGAACTGCTCTCCTTCCTCCCTTCCAACAACCTGGGCCAGGCCCCCCGCCGGGCCCCCATGGTGGAGATGCCCCTGGAGAATCCGGAGCTGGACACCATCGTCCCGGAAGACGCCGCCAAGCCCTACGATGTGCGCCACCTCATCAAGGGCATCGTGGACGACGCCCATTTCTTCGAAGTGATGGAAGCCTACGCCGGCAACATCGTCGTCGGCTTCGCCCGCATGGACGGGCGCAGCGTGGCTATCATCGCCAACCAGCCCGCCCACCTGGCCGGGGTCCTGGACATCGCCTCCAGCGAGAAGGGCGCCCGGTTCGTGCGGTTCTGCGACTCCTTCAACATCCCCCTGATCGTGTTCGAGGACGTGCCGGGGTTCCTGCCGGGAGTGCACCAGGAGCACGGCGGCCTGATCAAGAACGGCGCCAAGCTGCTGTACGCCTTCTGCGAGGCCACCGTGCCCAAGCTCACGGTGATCACCCGCAAGGCCTATGGGGGCGCCTACATCGTGATGGCCTCCAAGCACATCCGGGCGGACTTCAACTTCGCCTTCCCCACCGCCGAGATCGCTGTCATGGGCGCCGAGGGGGCCGCCAACGTGCTGTACTCCAAGGAGATCGGCAAGGCCGCCAACCCGGTGGCCCGGCGCGCGGAAATCATCAGCGAATACAACGAGAAGTTCGCCAATCCCTACGTGGCTGCAGGCCTCGGCTACGTGGACGAGGTGATCATGCCCCGGGAAACCCGCAAAAAACTGCTGCGGGCCCTCAACCTGCTGGAGACCAAGCGGGAGTCCATGCCGCCCAAGAAGCACGGTAACATTCCGCTCTAGATTGCCCTCCGGGGGAGGCCCGGATGCACGGTATCTTCCGAGGCCCTGACGGCTCCCTGCGCGACGGCTGGAGGGCCGTGCTCTTCGTCCTGGGGGCGTGGGCCTGCAGCGGCCTCACCGTCGCCCTGCGCCCGGCCCTGCCGGAGGCGCTGGCGTCCTGGTTCCCGGCCCCCTGGTGGTTCTTCCTGGGCTTCCTCTTCCTCACCTGGGCGTGCCTGCAGCTGGAGCGCCGCCCTCTGGCCTCGGTGGGCCTGGAGCCTGGCCGGCGCTGGGCCCGGGAGTTCCTGCTGGGGGCCCTGGGAGGCGCCGGCCTCATCGCCCTCGTGGCCCTGGGCGCCTTGCTGGCCGGGGGCTGCCACTGGGTGCGCAACCCCCAGGTCGGCTTGGCCCGGGTGGGGGCCGCCGCCTGGCTGTACCTGGCGGTGGCCGCGGAGGAGGAACTGCTGTTCCGCGGCTACCTGTTCCAGCGCCTGGTGCGGGGGCTGGGGCCGTGGGCGGCCCAGCCGCTGGTGGCCGCCCTGTTCGTGGGCCTGCACTGGGGCAATCCGGGCATGGCCGGCGCCGCCCGGGCCTGGGCCAGCCTGAACATCTTCCTGGCCGGCCTGCTCCTGGGGGTCTGCTACCTGCGCACCCGCAGCCTGGCCTTGCCCATGGGGGTGCACCTGGGCTGGAACTGGGCCCAGGGGGCGCTGCTGGGGGTCGGGGTGAGCGGCCTGCCGGCGGCCGGGTGGTGGAAACCCGTGTATCACGGCGGGCCGGCCTGGCTCGCCGGCGGTGCGTTCGGGCTGGAGGCGAGCTTGCCGTGCACGGTGGTGGCGCTGGGAGCGTGCCTGGCGCTGGCGTGGAAGCGCCACGCCCGTTCGTCCGAATGGTTGATTAATTAGGTAAACTATTACCCATCAAGAAAAAAATTTATACATAACGAAAAATTCTTGACCATTCCTCGAGATGCTCCTAGAATCTGGATTTGTTTAGTAGGTCTTTTAATAATAACGTTTTCCCCTGACCGCCCGGTTCCCCCAGGATCCCGGGCGTCATTGCCGTGAAGGGCGGAACGTTCCCGAAACGCTCACGACCTCACCGGCGCCTGGGTTCTTCCGGCCGGGCGTCCGCTTCCCGAGCAGCCCGGCCCGGGCCCGTACCTTCCCCCCGCCCTCCAACCCGGATAGGCATACCCCCATGGAGTTCACCCTCAACGGCCAGGCCGCACAGCACCCCGACCCGGAGCGCAACCTCCTCGTCTACCTGCGGGAGGACGCGGGCCTGCCCAGCCCCAAGGACGGCTGTTCCGGGGAGGGCGTGTGCGGCTGCTGCACGGTGCTGGTGGACGGCAAGCCGCGCCTCAGTTGCCGCATGACCATGAAGGAGGTGGCCGGCCGCGACCGTCACCACCCTGGAGGGGCTGACGCCCCTGGAGCGGGACGCCTTCGCCGACGCCTTCGTGCTCAAGGGCGGGGTCCAGTGCGGGTTCTGCACCCCCGGCATCGTCATGCGCGGCGCCGCCCTGGTGCGCGGCAATCCGGGACCTACCCGCCAGCAGATCACCGACGGACTGCAGGGGCAACCTGTGCCGGTGCACCGGCTACAAGAAGATCGTGGATTCCATCGAGTGCGCCGCCGAGGCCCTTCGGTGCGGACGGCCGGTGGCCATGCCCGCGGACACGGGCGCCGTGGGCACCCGACACCCCAAGTATGCGGCCCGGGACGCGGTGCTGGGCACCCGGGTGTTCGTGGGGGACATGAAGGAGCCGGGCATGGTCTACGGCGCCCTGCGCTTCTCGGACCATCCGCGGGCCAGGGTCCTGAAGGTCGACGTGTCAGGGGCCCTCCAGGTGCCCGGGGTGCTGAAGGTGCTCACCGCCCGGGACATCAAGGGCAAGCGGGTCAACGGCATGATCGCCCGGGACTGGCCGGCGATGGTGCTGGAGGGGGAGACCACCCTGTGCATCGGCGACGTATTGGCCAGCGTGGCCGCCGAGACCGAATCGGCCGCCCGGGAGGCGGCGGAGCGGATCCGCGTGGAGTACCAGGTGCTGCCCCCGGTCACGGACCTGTTCCAGGCCCTGGAGCCGGACGCGCCCCGGCTCACCGCCAAGGGCAACGTCCTCTCGGTGACCGAAGTGCGCCTGGGCGACGCGGAGACGGCCCTGAAAACCGCGGCCTTCGTCACCCGCCGGCGCTACACCACCCAGAGGATCGAGCACGGCTTCCTGGAGCCCGAGGCGGCCCTGGCCCTGCCCTGGAGCAAGGACGGGGAGCCTGGCGTGAAAATCTACGACGGCGGGCAGGGGGGCTACGAGGACCGCCGCCAGATCGCGGAGCTTCTGGACCTGCCCGAGCGGCTCGTGGACGTGGTGCTGGTGCAGAACGGCGGCGCCTTCGGCGGCAAGGAGGACCTCACCTGCCAGCACCACGCGGCCCTGCTGTGCCTGGCCGCCGGACGCCCGGTGATGGTGCGTTTCGACCGCCGGACGTCCCTGCGCATGCACGCCAAGCGCCATCCCATCGTCATGGACTACGCGCTGGGCTGCGACCGGGACGGCAACCTGGTGGCCCTGGTGGCGGACATGCACTCGGACACGGGCGCCTACGCCAGCGTGGGCATGAAGGTGATCGAGCGGGCCGTGGCCCACTCCGCCGGCGCCTACCACATCCCCAACGTGCACGTGAAGGGCACCGCGGTCATCACCAACAACGCCCCTTGCGGGGCCATGCGCGGCTTCGGCGCCAACCAGGCCTGTTTCGGCATCGAATCGAGCGTGGACGAGCTGTGCGCCCTGGGCGGCTTCGACCGCTGGCAGTTCCGGTGGGACAACGCCCTCACCGAGGGCAAGGCCACCGCCACCGGGCAGGTGCTCAGGAGCGGGGTGGGCGTGCGCGCCTGCCTGGAGGCC
>CAWFOJ010000142.1:0-7312 GCA_963816585.1 uncultured Holophagaceae bacterium
ACCCACATCTGCAGGGGCGACTGGGGCGACCAGGGCAGCGGGATCTCGTAGTAGGCGGTGCCTTCCCTGGCCTGGGCGGCATGGAAGGGGGCCGCCTGGGGCAGCGCCGCCGGATCGGACAGGGTCCGGATGGCCGCCCCCAGCCATGCCTCCCAGGTCTCCGGCGTCCCGGGCGCGGCCTGCCCGGGCGCGGTTCCGGCGCCGCCGCCCACCAGGGCCCGCAGGACCTGGGCGGAAACGTCGGCGGTGCCGGCCTGGGCGGCCGGAGCCGGCTCCGCCCCCGATGGGGAACGGGCGTCTCCGGGGGCCAGGAGCTGGCGCAGCCACTCCACCAGGGACGCCCCCTGGGGCACCTCGGGGTGGCGGTCCACCAGGGCCTGGAAACGCTGGACCAGGTCCGGGGCCGGGGCCTGGACGGCAGGGCGCTGGGCGGCCGACCCAGGGGCCGGGTTGGCCGCAGTCTGGCCCGACGGGCCCGGCGCCTCCATCTCCCCTTCCCCGGCGCCCGCCAGCCAGGCTTCCAGGGCCGAAGCCAGGTCATGGGCCGCGCCGGCGGGAACCTGGAGCAGGGCGCGCAGCCCGGCCAGGGACGCCTCCGGAAGGGCATCCAGGGCCGCCTGGATCCGGCCGGTGTCCGGCGCCGGCTGGGAGCCGCCGCCCAGGAGCCGGAACAGCGCCCCCAGGGCGGCCAGTTCCGGCGGCGGGTCCGGCTGCCCCAGGGCGGCCAGGAGAGTGGCGGCCTCACCCTGGTAGAGGGGGGCAAGGATGGCCGGAGGCGCCGGCGGGAGGGCCTGGCGGATCAGCAGGCGGACGGCGTTGTCCGGGCCGGCGCTCTGCACCTGCACCAGCAGCTGGCTGCCATCGGGGTAAGGCAGCCGGCCCTGGGCCGTCACCACCTGCCCGGAGGGCAGGCCCAGGCTCACCGCCCCGCCGGGGGCCTGGGCCAGCAGGGTCATGGCCAGCTCCTGCCCCGCCAGGGACAGCAGGGCGGCCACCGGGGCCGCCGTGGCCGAGCCGGACGGCTCCGCCGCCTGGATGGCGTTGAGCAGGGACGGCACCAGGCCGGGGATGGGGTCCACGGGAACTCAGACCTGGAAATGCCGGCGCAGGATCCCGGCCATGTCCTGGAGCGGCGCCACCTGGTCCACGCAACCGCGCTCGAAGGCGGCACGGGGCATGCCGTAGACCACGCAGGACTCCTCCGCTTCGGCCAGGGTGTGGGCCCCCCGGGCCTTGAGGCCCACCATGCCCAGGGTGCCGTCCGAGCCCATGCCGGTGAGGATCATGGCCAGCACCTGGCGCGGGCAGTTGTCGGCGATGCTCTGGAACAGCACGTCCACGCTGGGCCGGTGCAGGCTGGTCGCGGGCTCGGCGCTCAGCTCGAGGGTCCCGGCGCCGCCCCGCTGGCGGTAGAGCATGTGCATGCCCCCCGGGGCGATGTAGACGCACCCCGGCTGGAGGGTCTCCTGGTGCTCGCCCTCCTTGACCCGCACCTGGCAGAGGTTGTTGAGGCGCTCGGCGAAGGGCCGGGTGAAGGTGGCCGGCATGTGCTGGACGACCAGGCACGGGACCGGGAGGTCCCGGGGCAGGGCCGGGAGCAGGTCCTGCAGGGCCTTGGGGCCGCCGGTGGAGCAGCCGATGGCCAGCAGGTCGGCCCTGGGGCCGGAAAAGCCTCCCAGGCGCGCCACCGCCTGGGGGGGCGGGACCGGGGCCGGGACCGGCTGCCCGGGCGCCGAGGGGAGGAGCGGCGGCAAGGCGCCCGCCGGAGCCGGCCGGGTCTTGCGGAAGCGCGGGCTGCGGGCCAGCTTGCGCACCTTCTCCTGCAGTTCCTGCTGGATCTGCAGGATGCTGGCGTTCGCCAGGCTGGTCTCTTTGGAGATGAAATCCAGGGCCCCCAGGGCCAGGGCATCCAGGGTGGCCTGGGCGCCCTCCTGGGTGAGGCTGGACACCATCAGCACCGCCCGGGGCATTTCGGCCATGATCCGCTTGAGGCAGCCCAGGCCATCCAGGCGGGGCATCTCCACGTCCAGGGTGACCATGTCGGGATCCAGCTGGCGGATCTTGTCGAGGGCGTCGAGGCCATCCCGGGCCGAGCCCACCACCTGGATGTCCGGGGCCTGGAGCATGCGCTCCAGGGCCTTCCTCATGAAGGGGCTGTCGTCCACGACCAGTATCCGGATGGGGTCCATGATCATTCCTGGAAGACGAGTTTGACGAAGGCGATGGCGTGGTCCAGCTCGTCGTCGATGCCGAAGGTGAGCCGCTCCTCGTCCAGGGGCCCCGACGGCCGAGGCCCCGGGAACACCAGGGCGAAGGCCGGCTCCTCCTCCAGCACGAAGGCCAGGCGCTCGTCGGCGGGGCTGTTGGGGATGCGGGTGCGCACCAGGAGGTCGGCGAGCTGGATGACGCCGGTGAGGAAGGCGCCGGGCCGGGCCGCATGGTGGTCCTGGATGGCCTGGACCATGGGGCCGGGAAAGTTCCACTGGCCCGCCACCATGGCCCCCACCTCGGCGTGGGTGACCCCCAGCAGGCTGAGCTCCGCGTCCAGGCACACCGCGCCGGCCTCCAGGGCCTCCACCACCGGGGCGTATTCCTGGGCGAAGCACTGGTCCAGGGCGATCTTGCCGATGTCGTGCAGCAGGCCGGTGAGGTAGGCGGATTCCTGGTGTTCCCCCTGCCCGGCCAGGGCGCACAGGCCCTTGGCCACCTGCCCCACCGCCACGGAGTGCTGCCACAGGCGCAGGGGGTCCAGGTGCCGGCCGCCGGGGATGGCGCGGATGATGGCCGCCGATTGGCCGAGGTGGTAGATGGTGTCGAACCCCAGGCGCAGCACCGCGCTGCGCAGGTCCATCACCCGGCCGTCGCGCGCATAGGCCGCCGAGTTGGCCAGGCGCAGCAGGGCCGAGGACAGGCCCGGGTCCTGGGCCAGGAGCCCCAGCACCCGGTCCACGGTGCAGCGCTCGTCCGCCACCGCCCGGCCCAGGGCCACCACGGTCGTGGGCAGGCTGGGAAGGGCTAGCACCCGTTGGCGAACCAAGTCCGACGTGATCATGGTCAGAAATCCCGGATGAGGTTGTTCTCCGCGTCCAGCGCTTCCACCACCGTCTGGTGGTGCCGGGCCAGGGCCTCGGGGGCCAGGGCGAGCAGTTCCAGGGCTTCCTGGGTGGCCCCCTGCAGGGACTCGGGCCGGCCCAGCCCGACGCCCCGCTCCAGGGCCAGCTGGTTGCCCAGGGCCACGAAGGCGGTGAGGGCCTGTTCCTCCGCCGGCGCCTGCGCCGGATGGTGGTGCCAGCGCACCACCAGCTCCAGGCTCCTGGCCAGGTTCCAGGAGCGCAGGAGGGCTTCGCCCACCATGGCGTGGTCGAACCCGAACATCTCCAGCTCCGAATCCAGGCCGTCGGTCTCCTGGTTGTAGATGCTGCGCACCAGGGCCCCGTAGCGCTCGGGGAACTTCAGGCCCATCACGGTCCTGCCGATGTCGTGCAGCAGCCCGCCCAGGAACGCCTCCTCCACCCGGTCGCTGCGCAGGCACCGGGCGTAGGTCCTGGAGGCCAGGGCACAGACCAGGGCGTGCTCCCACAGCAGCCGCTCCTGCAGGCCCGTGCCGGCCTTCCGGTAGAGGTTGCGGGCGCTGGAGGCGATGACGATGCTCCGGATGGTGGAGAAGCCCAGGGTCATGATGGCCTGGGTCAGGGTGCGCACCTCGCGCATCATCCCGAACATGGGCGAGTTGGCGATCTTGAGGATCTGGGCCGCCAGGGCCTGGTCGGTGGCGACCAGCCGCTGCAGGTCGTCGATGGTGGAGTCCGGGTCGGCGGCCAGGCGCAGCACCTGGGCCGCCACCTGGGGCAGGGGCGGCAGGTCGCCGAGGTTCGAGATCAGTTCCTGGGGTGTGATGGGCATTGCAACGTCCTCCCTACTGGGCCTGCTCGCGCCTGCGGTAGCCCATGGCCTTGCTGAAGTGCATGAGATCGAATCCGACGTTGAAAGCGTGGATGGATTCCGAATGGCCCACGAGCAGGAACGACCTGGGCTGAAGGGATTCGTGGAAGCCCTTGATCACCTTAGCCTTGACCGCGTCATCAAAATAGATGAGGACGTTCCGGCAGAAGATCACGTCGAACAGCCCCAGGGCGCGGTAGGCGCCGTAGTCGACCAGGTTGAAATGGCGGAACTCCACGTACTGCTTGAGCTCGGGCTTGACCAGGAAGCTGTCCTGGCCCTGGGCGAGGAAATGCTGCCTGACCTGGGCCGGGTTCAGGTTGCGCAGGGTGTAGCTGCCGTAGGCCCCTTCCCGGGCCTGGGCCAGGACCTTTTCGCTGATGTCCGTGGCCAGGATCTCCACCGCCAGGCCGCGCAGGAGGGAGTCCTTGGCCTCATGGCAGATCATGGCCATGGTGAAGGGTTCCTCCCCGGAGGAGCAGGCCGCGGACCACAGGCGCACCTTGGCGGCGCCCCGGGCCCGGGCCAGGGCCACCGCGTCCGGCAGCACGATGCGCTGGAACGCTTCGATCTGGGGCGGATTCCTCCAGAAGCTGGTCTCGTTGGTGGTGATCTCGTTGAACAGCTGCCTGAGCTCGCCCCGGCCCTGGGGACCCTGCAGCAGGGCCAGGTAGTCCCGGTAGGTCCCGAGCTTGAGCTCCGCCAGCCGGCGGCTCAGGCGGTTCTCCAGGAAATATTGCTTGGATTCGCTGAAGAAGATCCCGGTCCGCCCATAGATGAACTCCCGGACCGCGAGGAAGTCCTGGAGACTCATCGTCTGGTTGGAGGGGGTTCCGGTCATGGGCGGGGATCCTGGGATCGGCATCGGCTGTTCTGACCCGGATCAGGATTGAAGTTGTCAACTACGATGATGCTTGCTTCCCTCTAAAACCACCACTGCTAATGCCAGGCCCCGGTCATGGCTCACGCTGGCATGGAGCCCTTCCACCCCCCGTTCCCGCAGCAGGTCGGCCAGCTCCCCTTCGGCCCACAACTGGCCGTTCAGGTAACGCAGCTGCTTCCAGGACCAGCCGTCCAGGCCCAGGCCCAGAGCCTTGCCGAAGGCTTCCCGGAGGGCCCAACGGCCGGCGAGCCGCTCCGGCAGGCGCTGGCGGTTCCCGTTCAGAAGGTAGGCTGCCTCCTCCTCATGAAGGACTCGGCGAGGTGCCTTGTCACCGAACCGTTCCAGGAGGTGCTCCCATCGGGCAGCCGGGCAAAGATCGGTACCGATGCCTAGGATCAAAGCAGTCTCTCCCGGTCGGGGGTTTTAGGGGTGTAATGCGGGGTTTCCAACCAAAATACAGACTCCTGACCCATGTTACCCCCAGTTGTGACCCCCAGCACTGAATGCGGAACTAATACTTTGCTCAAGAAGGGGTCGTATTAGTACTTAAACCATGTCGGCCCAGCGGCCTGAGGAGCGTGCGAATGGCTCAATTAAAGGAAAAGCCCAAACCCTTCCTGCTTCCGGACTACTGCAAAGGATGCGGAAGATGCATCAGCGCATGTGCCAGGGGTTGCATCTCGCTGAGCGGTGAAATTGATTCTGCCACGGGTTTCGTGCCGGTGAAGGTGGACTTGGAAAAATGCAACGCCTGCGGGTTGTGCATGGACGCCTGCCCCGAGCCCTATGGACTGCGGGAGACCCCTGCCGGGGAGTTCGAGTTCCAGCTGGAAGACCCGGCCCGGCTCTTCGGCGCCAAGGGCGTCCCGCCTCCCGGAAGCGGTGGACATCCCGGCCGAGCGGGTGCCCCTGCCCAGGACCGAGCCCCTGGTCATCAAGGGCAACTACGCCAGCGCGCTGGGGGCCCTGCTGGCCGGCTGCCGCCACGTGTACGGCTACCCCATCACCCCCTCCACCGAAGGGGCCGAACTCGATGGCGAAGCTGCTGCCCAAGCTGGACGGCACCTTCCTCCAGGCCGTCTCGGAAGTGGCGACGGTCAACCACATGTACGGCTGCGGCGGCGCCGGCAAGCCCTGCATGACCTTCACCTCCTCCCCAGGCTTCAGCCTGATGCTGGAAGGCATCTCCTACATGATCGGCGCCGAGGTGCCGGGCGTGTTCGTGAACATCATGCGCGGCGGCCCGGGCCTGGGCAACATCGCCCCGGAGCAGGCGGACGTGAAGCTGGCCTGCCGGGGCCTGGGCCACGGCAACACCCACGGCATCTGCCTGTCCCCCAGCACGCCCCAGGAGATGCTGGACCTGACCATGCTGGCCTTCGACCTCACCTTCAAGTACCGCAACCCGGTGATCATCCTGGCCGACGGCTACCTGGGGCAGATGACCGGCAAGGTCAACCTCCCCGACGCCATGATCAAGCCCGGCATCCCCAAGTGGGCCGTGACCGGCGACGCCGCCCACCGGGGCAACCTGATCAACAGCATCTGCCTGAGCGAAGCGGAACTGGAAGCGCACAACATCCACCTGAACGACAAGTACCGCCAGATGGCCCAGAACGAATCCCGGTGCGAGACCTTCATGGTGGAGGACGCCGAGGTGCTGGTCATCGCCACCAACACGCCGGCCCGGGCCTCCAAGGGCGCCGTGCAGGACCTGCGCGACCTGGGCATCAAGGCCGGCCTGTTCCGGCCCATCACCGTGTGGCCGTTCCCGATCCAGCAGCTGGCCAGGGAGCTGCCCCACGTGAAGCAGATCGTCATGGTGGAGGCCAGCAACGGCCAGCTGGAGGACGAAGTGCGCCTGGCCCTGAGCAAGCACGGCTGCGCCGACGTTCCCCCCATCTCCTCGGTGCGCCGCTTCGGCGGCATGCTCCCGCAGCAGGCTGAAGTGGTGGCCCACATCCAAGCGTCCCTGGCCAAGGAGGTCCGCTAATGTCCGTCTTCTACGACAAGTTCACCCGGCACGCCGAAGGCAAGGGCCTCAAGGGCAACTCCACCCACTACTGCCCGGGCTGCGGCCACGGCCTGGCGCACAAGTACCTGGCCGAAGCCATCGACGAACTGGGCATCCAGGACCAGACCGTACTCATCTCCCCGGTGGGCTGCTCGGTGTTCGCCTACTACTACTTCGACGTGGGCAACTCCCAGGCCGCCCACGGCCGGGCCGCCGCGGTGGCCCTGGGCCACAAGCTGTCCAACCCCGAGGCCACGGTCATCAGCTACCAGGGCGACGGCGACCTGGCCTCCATCGGCCTGGCCGAGACGGTGTCCGCCGCCCAGCTGGGCGCCCCGATCACGGTCATCTTCATCAACAACGCCATCTACGGCATGACCGGCGGGCAGATGGCGCCCACCACCCTCATGGGCCAGCAGACCGCCACCAGCCCCGATGGCCGCAGCCTGTTCAACGGCATGCCCATGCGCATG
>CAWFOJ010000143.1:0-11214 GCA_963816585.1 uncultured Holophagaceae bacterium
GTAGATAAAGTCCAGGCGCTTCCGCACTTCGGCCCCCGGCATTTGTGCGAAGACAATCGCAGCGCCAAGAACATGGAGAAAAAGCGAGAGGTACAATGTCCTAAAGTTTCTCAGTGGTAGATTCATAAAAGTTTGATTTGTCAACTGTTGACCGCGATACGGTAATTGTTTATTGTTTTCGATTCATTGATGATTGTTCCAAAGAGCGTTGCCGAATTGCATCGGCCAATTGTGATTTTAACAAGATCGCCGATGCGCGAGTTGTCTTTCGGGAACACCGTTACCTTGTTGGTATCGGTCCGTCCCATCCATTCATCATGAGACTTTGCGCTTTCCCGCTCGACGAGAATCTCAACCGTGGATCCAATAAGCTGTCGGTTTTTCTTGAGAGAAATATTTTGCTGGAGTTCTATAATTTCGTTCAATCGGTCGGCCTTGGTTTCGTCCGGAATGTCGTCGTTCATTTCCCATGTTATAACGCAGCCGGTCGGCCTGGCCGGGGATCTGCGGCAGCAGTCCCAGTTGCAGCCGGCCCGCCAGGGCCAATTCCGCCGTCATGCGGTCCTGGAACCGGGTGAGCTCCACGTTCTGGCGCTTGATCTCCTTCTGCATGCTGATGATCCGGAAGGCGGATTCCACCTTGGCCATCACTTCCTGGGCATGGAAGGGCTTGGAGATCATGTCGTCGGCACCCAGGTTCAGGCCGCCGATCTTGGACGCGAGCCCGTCCAGGGCCGTAACAAGCACGAAGAAGGTGTCCCGGGTCCTGGGGTCGCCTTTCACCGCCTGGCAAAGCTCATCCCCTGCCATCTCGGGCATGCGCAAGTCCGAGAGGATCAGGTCAGGCCGGAGCTTGGCCATCTCCTCCAGGGCCATCCTCCCGTTTTCCGCCAGGAGCACCTGGTAGCCGGCGCGTTTCAGGTAGAAGCTGAGGATATCCCGAATGGGCGCTTCATCATCGACCACCAGAACCACGCCTTTGTGCATGAGCCGCCTTGGGGACGCCTGCGCCTGGCTGACGAGGAGCCTAGACTCCCCGGAGGGCGTCCTGCTCCGTGCTGAAGATGGAGAAGTAATTGGTCAAGTTGGTCTGGTCGAAAGTCTTCTTGACCTGGGGCGGGAGGCCGCAAAGGTGCAGCTTGCCGCTGTTCTTGTCCACGCTGTTCCGGGCCGCCACCAGGAGGCCAAGGCCCGATGAATCGATGAAGCTGACGCTTTCAAGGTTGATCACCAGCAACTTGGGCTGGAGGGTGGTGACCGTATCCCGGATCACGTCCCGCAACTGGGCGGTGACCTCAAAGTTCACCTTCCCCTGGATAGTGACCACCGAGGCGTTGCCTTCCTGGCGGGTCTGAATGTTCAACATGCTGCCTCCAATGCCTCAATCCCATGCAGGACTTGAACTTCGAACGCAAAGAAGAAAGTAAGCTCCTCCGGCCCGGGATCAACCATGGAATGTGGAAATTTTCCATGGACCCCGGCCCCGTCCCGGCCGGAAGCGCGTGCGGCGCCCCCGGCGGTCGGCACGGCCTTACTTCAAGGCGAAAGCGGCCACCAGGACGTAGATCACCAGGGCCTCGATGAGGGCCAGGCCGATGATCATGGTGGTGCGGATGTTGCCAGAGGCCTGGGGATTGCGGGCGATGCCTTCGCAGGCGGCGGCCACCGCCTTGCCCTGGGCCATGCCGCAGCCGGCAGCCGCGATGGCGAGGGCGATGTGGGCCAGGAACTGGCCTTCGAACAGGCTCTTGGTGGGGCCGGCCGGGACGCCCTGGGCGAACGCGGCCGCGGACAGCGTGAGCAGGAAGGCGGTGGTGAGGAATTTCTTCATGGGACACCTTTTGGGAAAGGGGGCGGGGGGTTCGGAATCCCGTCGCCGGTTGGGGCTTGATCTGGAGGGAAGGACCCGGCTCAGTGGTCGTGCGTCACGGCGCCGGAAACATAGATGGTGGCCAGCATGATGAACACCAGGGTCTGGATCAGGCCGAAGAACAGGCCCATGACCATCAAGGGTACCGGCACCACCAGGGGCACCAGGGTGAAGAAGATGCCCGAGACCATGTGCTCGCCGGCGATGTTGCCGAACAAACGGAGACTGTGGCTGAGGATCCGGGAGAGCAGGCCGAGCACTTCCAGGGGCCACATGAGGATCCACAGGAACCATACCGGGCCGGCGAAATGCCCCAGGTACCTGCCGATCCCGTGCTCCCGCATGCCGTGGAAGTTGTAGTACAGGAACACCACCAGGGCGCAGCCCAGGGTCACGTTCCAGTTGGCGGTGCCCGAGCCCAGGCCCGGCACCAGGCCGAACAGGTTGTTCAGGAGGACGAAGAAACCCAGGGTGCCGATGAGGGGCATGTACTGGTCCGGGTGGTGTTCCACGTTGTCCGAAACCAGGCTGCGCACGAAGTTCACGGCGAACTCCATGATCTGCTGGAAGGGTCCCGGGATCCGGGCCAGGCGGAAGCGCACCGCCAGGGTCAGGGCCACCGTCACCAGGGCCGCCAGGACGGAGATGAGCAGGTGGTCGTAACGCTCCAGAACCGAAAGGGGCTCCCCGTGGGCGAAGGTGCCCCAGGGATGCCTGGCCAGCCCGAACAGCCAAGTCAGGAGGACGGCGAGGCCCGAAGCGTGGTGTTCCATAGATCTAACCCCTGTATCTATTGCGCTTGGGTTTCCGGCCGGAAGATCAGGTAGATCGCCTCGAGCATGATGGACGCGCTGAAGAGCAGGATTCCGGTGACGGAAGGCAGGACTTCCAATGGGAAGAAATCCATGATGCCACGCAGGATCAGCGCGATCAACGCCAGTTTGACCACCACCAGGAAACCGAAGACCCAGCGCAGGCGCACGGATGGGGTCAGCATCCGGGCCACGATCCACCGGTGGGAGTGCCAGAACAGGATGCTGGTGGCCCCCGCCAGGAGGAACGCCAGGGCGGCTGGGCGGGAACGGAACAGCCAGGCGGCCCCGCCCAGCGGCAGAAGCCCGGCCTGGTACCACCCGATGCGGGTCAGGTGGGCGGCGCCCGACCCTTCAGCGGTCAGGACCACGGTCCCCTCCCGTGCGGTCCTTCCCGGGCCCGTCCTCCCCCAACCCGGCGCCCTTCGGCCGGCCATCCTTGCCCTGCTCGGCCTGGTCCCAGCGGTTCACGCGCACGGTCACCTTGTACAGTTCCCAGAACCCGGTGGCCACGCCCCACACCAGCCCCACCGCCATGCCCACCTTGGGAACGCCAAGCAGCCCACCAACCCAGCGGCCAACGAAGAAACCCAGGGCGATGGCGATGGGAAACACCATTCCCATGGCCATGAGGTCGCCCCAGATGGCCCGCTCCTTGGGGCTCGCATCTTTCTTGCCTGGTCGGATGAACACCGGCGCCGCGCTCCAGGGGACCCGCCCCAGGAACGAGTACAACCCAAGTCGGCCGCCGCCGCCAGCAGATTTCTAAGGGTACGTCCGGACCCCGACTTGGCGGCGCCTGCCGTCCACCGGGACTCGGGCGCCACGGCAGGAATAGTGACACTGGCCGCCTGCTAGAATGGCTCCCCTGGAGGCGGAGCATGTGCCTGATCCTGGTCGCCTGGCGGTGCCATCCGGATTTCCCCCTGGTGGTGGCTGCCAACCGGGATGAATTCTACGCCCGCCCCAGCGCCCCCGCCGGCCCCTGGGCGGAGGATCCCCGGGTGCTGGGGGGCCGGGACCTGGAGGCCGGCGGCTCCTGGCTGGGGGTGCGCCGGGACGGGCGCTTCGCCGCCGTCACCAACGTGCGCGAGCCGGGGGTGCCCAAGGGGCCCCGTTCCCGCGGGCTGCTGGTGGGGGACTTCCTGCTGGGCGGGCGGGAAGCCGGGGCCTACGCCAGGGGAATTCCGGACGGGGACTACTCGGGCTTCAACCTGCTGGTGGCCGACGGTCAGGCCCTCTGGTACCGCTCCAACCGGGACGGCGGCGCCCGGGAGCTGGCGCCGGGCATCTACGGGGTGTCCAACCACCTGCTGGACACCCCCTGGCCCAAGCTGGTGACCGCCAAGGCGAGGTTCAGGGCGGCCCTGGAAGGGCTGCCCGAGACCGGCCCGCTGCTGGAGATCCTGGCCGATCCGGAGACGGTGCCGGACCAGCACCTGCCCCGCACCGGCCTGTCCCCCGAATGGGAACGGATGCTCTCGGCGGTGTTCGTGCGCTCCGCCGCCTACGGCACCCGGGCCAGCACCGTCCTCACCCTGGCCCGGGGCCGCGGACTCAGCCTCGAGGAGCGGCGGTTCGGAGTCCAAGGGATCCCCGAGGGCACGGCCCGGCTCACCGGCTGACCCTGGAACCGATTGCGGGCGCTAAACCAATGGGTTTGTGCCATCCTCAAAGGAACCAGGATCTATCCATCTCCAGTTGCGCACCCTTTTAATCAAGGAGCCATTCATGGATTCCCAGGCTCAGGCAGCCAGAACTGTATCGACCGCAGGCTGGCCCAGGCCATCCTTCCGGCCGGTCCACTGGATCGCGCTCGCACTCGGGCTGGTGGTCGGATGCGGGGGCTCCACCACCACCACGCCGCCCACCGTCACCGGGTTCACCCCCACCTCGGGCTCTTACCTGAGCAGTACCCTGGTCACGGTGAGTGGATCGGGTTTCGGGTCAGGAATCAATTCCGTCACCCTGGGCAAGGTCCCGGTTCTAAGCGGCAGCGTCCTCAGCGATTCCGCCCTGCAGTTCACGGTTCCGGCCACCGCCGTCACCGGCACGATCTCGGTCGCGACCCCCGGAGGGACCGCGGCCTCGGCGGCCGAATTCATCGTCGTGCCCTCTGTCAGCACCGCCGGTCCCCAATCCGGTTCCATCTCCTCGGCCACACCGGTGACCATCACCGGCTACGGTCTGGCTGGGATCTACCTGGTCCAGTTCGGCACCGTGACCGCCATTCCGACCACCCAGACGGCGAACGAGATCATCGTGAACGTGCCCCCCGGGGCCCCCCAGGGGCTCACCAGCATCAACCTCGTGCCCCAGCCAACCTACAGCCTGCCGGACATCATCGTCCCCTTCACCGTGAATCCGTAGCCCAGGGGTCCGCCGAAACTCAGACGATGGTCGCCGCCCAGCTGAGCAGCTTGGCCCCGAAGCAGGTGCCGAACAGCACCAGGGCGCAGGACAGTCCCACCACCCAGGCGGTGATGGAGCCCACCGGCTGCGGCGCCTGGTCGGACGCGGGCTCCTTGAAGTACATCAGGGACACCACGTTCAGGTAGTAGTAGGCGGCCACGGCGCTGGTGAGCAGGGCGATGGTGGTGAGGGCCACGTGGCCCTGTTCGATGGCCAGCTTGAACAGATAGAACTTGCTGAAGAAGCCCACCAGGGGCGGGATCCCCGCCAGGCTCAGCATGAGCACCAGCATGGCGAAGGCCACCGCCGGGCGGGTGCGGCCCAGGCCCCGGAAGTCCTCGATGCGCTCCCCTTCCCCCTTGCCCTGCAGGTAGATGATGATGGCGAAGGCGCCGCTCTGCATGAGCAGGTAGGTGAGCATGTACAGCCACACCGCCTGGGGCCCGCCGGGGCTGCCCGCCCCCAGCACCCCCAGGAGCATGTAGCCCACGTGGGCGATGCTGGAGTAGGCCAGCAGGCGCTTCATGGTCTGGGCGCGCATGGCGGCGACATTGCCCAGGATCATGCTGGCGGCGGCCACGAAGGACAGGGGCGCCACCCAGTCGGTGCTGACCCCGTTGAAGCCGGTGCCGAACACCCGCAGGAACGCGGCCAGGCTGGCGGCCTTGGGGGCCATGGACATGAAGGCGGTGATGGGGGTGGGGGCGCCGTCGTAGGCGTCCGGCGACCACATGTGGAAGGGCACCGCCGCAACCTTGAAGCAGAAGCCCACCAGCACCATGAGCACGCCCAGGAACACCAGCAGGCTGCTGGAATGGGGCGCCAGGGCCAGCTTGTCGTTGAGCTCCACCAGGTTGGTGGTGACGCCCCCGCCGGCGGCGAACAGCAGGCTGATGCCGAACAGCAGGATGCCGCTGGAGAAGGCCCCCAGCAGGAAGTACTTGACCCCGGCCTCGATGCTCCGCTCATGGGTGCGCAGGTAGCCCACCAGGATGTAGATGCACAGGGCCATGAGCTCCAGGGAGAAGTAGATGGAGATGAGGTCCGTGGAGCCCACCAGGAACAGCATGCCGGAGATGGAGAACAACAGCAGGGCGTAGTATTCCACCGTCTGCTCGCCCAGGGCGTCCAGCTGCAGCTGGCTGAGGAACACGGTGATGATCCCGGCGGCCAGGCACAGGTACTGGAACCCCTGGGCCATGCCGTCCACTTCGAACATGTCGCTGAAACCCAGCCCATGGGGGGTGTGGGCGACGGTGAACCAGGCCACCACCAGGGCGGCCACCGTCACGTAGGCCCAGCGGCGCTTCTCCCCCCGGGGCACGAACAGGTCTCCCGGCCAGAGCATCACCGTGGCGGTGACGATGAGGATCAGCTGGGGATAGATGAGGGGCAGGTCCTGGACCAGGGCCCCCCACAGACCAGCGGCAAAACCCATCACTCACCTCCCGATTGGGTTTCGGCTCCCCCGCCGGGGGCCGCCATGGCAGCCATCCCGGACTTGGCGGCGGCCTGCTGGGCGACGGCGAGGGAGTCCTGCTTGTAGAAGTCAGGGTTGACCTGGGTGACCAGCTTCTGCACCGGCTGGCGCAGCACGTCCATGAACGGTTTGGGGTACAGTCCGATCCAGAAGGCGGCCACGATCAGAGGCATGAAGTAGGCCACCTCCCGGGGATTCAGGTCCTTCATCTTGGCGTTCGTCTCGCTCACCGGGCCGAACATGGCGCGCTGGAACAGCCACAGCATGTAGGCGGCGCCCAGGATGATGCCGGTGGTGGCCAGCACCGCCAGCCAGGGGGCGGCCTGGAAGGCGCCCTGCAGGATGGCGAACTCGCCGATGAAGCCGTTCAGGCCCGGGAGCCCGATGCTGCTCATGGTCATGATCAGGAACACGGTGGCGTAGACCGGCATGGTCTTGGACAGCCCGCCGTACTCGGCGATCATGCGCGTGTGCCGGCGCTCGTAGACGATGCCCACCAAGAGGAACAAGGCCGACGTGGAGATGCCGTGGTTGAGCATCTGGAAGATGCCGCCGGTGATGCCGTTGGGGTTCATGGCGAACAGGCCGATCATGCACAGCCCCAGGTGGCTCACGGAGGAGTATGCCACCAGCTTCTTCATGTCCTTCTGGATCATGGCCACCAGGGCGCCGTAGATGACGCCGATCAGGGCCAGGCCCATGAACCAGGGCATCAGTTCCACGGTGGCCTTGGGCACGATGGGCAGCAGGAAGCGCACGAAGCCGTAGGTCCCCATCTTCAGCAGGACGCCCGCCAGGACCACGGAACCGGCGGTGGGAGCCTCCACGTGGGCGTCCGGAAGCCAGGTGTGGAACGGGAACATGGGCACCTTGATGGCGAAGCCGACGAAGAACGCCAGGCACAGCAGGATCTGGAACGCGTGGCTCTGCTGGGCGATGGCGCCGGCCATGGCCTGGAACGAGGCGATGGACATGTCGTAGTGCCCGGTGGTGCGGTACTGCAGGAAGTAGATGGCCAGGATGCCCACCAGCATCAGCACCGAGCCGGACAGGGTGTACAGGAACAGCTTGATGGCGGCGTAGAGCTTGTTGGGCCCGCCCCAGATGGCGATGAGGAAGTACATGGGCACCAGCATCAGTTCCCAGAACAGGTAGAACAAGAACATGTCCTGGGTGATGAACACTCCCAGCATGCTGAACTGCATCACCAGCAGCCAGATGTAGTACTCCTTGTGCCGCTCCTGGATGGCCGCGAAGGAGCACCACACCACGATGAAGCCCAGGAAGGTGGTCAGCAGCAGCAGCACCAGGCTGATGCCGTCCATGCCCAGGCTGAACTTCACGCCCATGCTGGGGATCCAGTCCATCTGGGTGACCCACTGCACGGCCGCGGTGCCCCGGTCGGTACTGGAACCACAGGGGCACGCTGACCAGGAAGTCCGCCACGGTGACGGCCAGGGCGCCCAGTTCGAAGACCCGGCGTTGGCTCTTGGGCACGAAGAGGAGCACCAGGGCGCCGAGGATGGGGATGGCGGTGACCCACAGGGGAAGGTTTTGGTACCAGGGGATCATGGTAACTCCGGCAATCAGCAGGGGGGCGTGGGGCATCTCAGACGAGGAACTTCCAGAAGGCGAAGGCGAGGAAACCGATGAACATCACGAACGCGTAGTTCTGCACCCGGCCGCTCTGGAAGCGGCGGAAGCCCTGGGCGACCTGCTGCAGGACCCAGGCCACGAGGTTGACCAGGCCGTCCACGATCTTCGCGTCGATCCATTGGAAGACCCGGCACAAGATCAGGGTGAACTTGGCCGCCCCGTTGACCATGCCGTCCACCGCCAGCGAGTCGAAGCGCCAAAGCTGGGCGCCCAGCTGCTTGCAGGGGCCGATGAGGGCCGCTTCGTAGAACTCGTCCACGTAGTACTTGGCGTTGCACCAGCGGTACAGGTTGGGGAAGCGCCTGACGAAGGCTTTGGGCCGGGACCAGGACGGATCCTTGCCGTACAGGAACCAGGCCAGGATCATGGCCGCGGGCGCCCAGACCAGGGTGGCCCACAGCATGAGGATGTACTCCAGGGCCGGCGCGGCCTCGCGGCCCTCGGGGGCGTGGGCCTGGAACAGCAGGGGGGAGATCCAGGCGGTGAAGTGGCTGCTGCCGATCCAGTGCAGGCTTTGGGGGATGTTCAGGAAACCGCCCACCAGGGCCAGCACCGCCAGAAGGAAGACCGGGACCCACATGTTCCAGACCACTTCCTGGGGGCCGTGGGCGTCGTGCCCGTGGGCGTCGTCGTGGCTGGCGTGGTGGACCTCGGAGGGCACCGCCAGGCCGTACGGGTCATGCCCGGTCCCGCGGTAGTCCCCGAAGAAGGTCATGACCATCAGCCGGACCATGTAGAAGGCGGTCATGAAGGCGGCCAGCATGCCCAGGATCCAGCACACCAGGTTCAGGGTGCTGCCGCCCCGGTACCAGCCTTCGAACACCTGCCACAGGATCTCGTCCTTGGAGAAGAAGCCGGAGAAGGGGAAGATGCCGGCGATGGCCAGGGTGGCCAGGGCCATGGAGGCGAAGGTCCAGGGCATCTTCTTGCGCAGCCCGCCCAGGTTGCGCATGTCCTGCTCGTGGTGGCAGGCCAGGATCACCGAGCCGGAGCCGAGGAAGAGGGCCGCCTTGAAGAAGGCGTGGGTGAACACGTGGAACATGCCGGCGGAGAACGCTCCGGCGCCCATGCCCATGAACATGAATCCCAGCTGGCTCACGGTGGAATAGGCCAGGACCTTCTTGATGTCGTACTGGGCCAGGCCCATGCTGGCCGCCACGATGGCGGTCAGGGAGCCCACCGCCAGCACCACCGCCAGGGCCACCGGGGCGTTGGCGTAGATGAAGTTCATCCGGGTGATCATGTACAGGCCGGAGGTCACCATGGTCGCCGCGTGGATCAGGGCGCTAACCGGGGTGGGGCCCGCCATGGCGTCCGGAAGCCACACGTACAGGGGGATCTGGGCGCTCTTGCCGCAGGCGCCCAGGAACAGGCAGCACCCGGCCAGGTTGAACCACCAGACGGGGGCGTGGGAGGTGCCGAACAGGGTGATCTCCGGACGGGCCAGGATGCCGCGGGTCATGCCCATGAGGGTGTCGAAGTCCACCGCCCCGTAGATCATGAACAGCAGGAAGAACCCGATCATGAAGCCGAAATCACCGATGCGGTTGGTGACGAACGCCTTCTTGCCGGCGATGGCCGCGTATTCCCGGTCGAAGTAGAAGCCGATGAGCAGGTAGCTGCACAGGCCCACCCCCTCCCAGCCCAGGAACATGATGACCATGTTGGCGCCCAGCACCAGGTTGAGCATGGAGAACACGAACAGGTTCATGTAGCACATGAACCTGTAGTATTCGCCGTTCTTGCGCTCGTCAGCCATGTAGCCGGTGGAGAACAGGTGGATGAGGAAGCCCACCCCGGTCACCAGGAGCGCCATGGCTCCGGACAGGGGATCGAACTTGTAGGCCCAGGCCATGACGTTCTGGGACAGGCCGCCCAGCACGTGGGCGCCGCCCAGGTCGAACCAGGTCCACAGAGTCTGGTTCACCGACCGGTCCGCGGGAGCCTGGCCCAGAATGCGGGCGAAACAGCACAGCACCAACAGGAAGGAGAGGGCCACGGAACCCAGGGCGATGGCGTCCACCAGCCTGGTGCTCTTGGCCCAGCGCCCGGTGAGGCCGTTGACCAGGGCGCCGAAGGCCGGCAGGAAGGGGATGAGCCAGAGCACCGAACTGTGGAGGGGCGTGCTCAAGACCGTTGGCAGGGCCGCCGTGCTGACTGTCGCTAACATCATCATTCGTTCACCCGGAATCTGGTTGCGTAGGGATCGCGCCTGGGCTCTCAGCCTTTGAGCAGGTTGATCTGGTCCACCTGGATGGTGTCCTTCTTGCGGTAGAGCGCCACCACCAGGGCCAGCCCGATGGCCACTTCCGCCGCCGCCAGGCCCATCACCAGCAGGGCGAAGGCCTGCCCGGCCACGGTGCCGCTGTGGCGGGCGAAGGCCACCAGGTTGAGGTTGGCGGCGTTGAGCATCAGTTCCACGCACATGAGGATGATCAGGACGTTGCGCCGGATCAGGACCCCGGCCACGCCCACCGAGAACAGCAGGAAGGAGATGAAGAGGACGGAATTCATCGAGGCCATGTCACACCCTCTCGCTCTTGGCCAGCACCACGGCCCCCACCAGGGCCACCAGCAGGATCACCGACAGGATCTCGAACGGCAGCAGGTACTGGGCGAACAGCCCGCGGCTCACCGCCTGGGCGTTCTGGTGGGCCACGTCCAGGCCCTGGGCCAGGGACGGGGTCAAGGTCAGGGGCTGCTGGGCGTCCGGACCGAACCAGGTCTTCCAGAACACGGCGAGGATGGCCGCGGCGCCCGCCACCACCACCGCGACGGCCACCGGCGCCTGTACCTGGAACAGGCCCTTTTCCTTGTACTTGGTCATCTCCACAAGCATGACGACGAACAGGAACAGCACCACGATGCCCCCGGCGTAGATCAGCAGCTGGGCCACCGCCAGGAACTCGGCGGAAAGGGTCAGGTAGCAGCCGGCAATCGCCAGCATGGCGAGCAGGAAGCCCACGACGCTGTGGATGGCGTTG
>CAWFOJ010000144.1:0-17667 GCA_963816585.1 uncultured Holophagaceae bacterium
GGACCCGCCCGGCGCCGACCTTCAAGGAACTGCTCGGGATCGTCCCGGCCATCGGGATGCTCCTGGGCCTGTGCACCGTGTTCGCCATGGCCTTGAACCAGACGGTGGGTTTTCCTGGCGTCCCGCCGGTGTTCGCCCTGGGGATCGGGTTCGTCGCCCACCGCTGGGGACGGGCCTTCTCCCTGTCGGCCTCGGCCGGGGTGCTGGTGCTGTACTACTGGCTGTTCGCCTCCGCTCCGTTCCCCTACCACACGGGGGATTGGACCAATGTCCTGTTCCTCGCCGGCACGCTGCTTCTGGTCCAGATGGTGGTGCTGCTCGTGGACCGGCTGCACCAGGAGACCCGGGCGCTCCACCGCCGGGAGGCCGAAACCTTGCTGATCATGCTCCTGGGCCGGAACCTGGCCCGCTGCACCACCGCGCGGGAAGTGGCGCAGGTGCTGGTGGGACGGCTGCAGGGGCTGATCCGGGCCCGGGCCTGGGTGCTGACGCCCGGGGCCGGGGACACCTGGGTCCAGCTGCCCGAGACGCCGGAGGCACCGCCGAGCCCGCGTCCCAGCGAATTCCTGCCGCACTTCAGCGACACCGCCCGGACGGAACCGTTCGAACCGCTATTTATGAATGGTTGTTCATATGTGGCCCTGGCCGGGCAGGGGGGCGCCGAGGGGCTGCTGCAGCTCCGGCTCCGCCAGGGCAAGCCCCTGGCCCTGGAATTCTGGGGGCTCGTCCAGTCCCTGGCCGTGCAGGGCGCTCTGGCCCTGGAACGGGTCCGGTGGCTGGAGCAGGCCCAGCAGGCCAGGCTGGATACGGAGTCCGAGCGGCTGCGCAACACGCTTCTGGGCGCCGTTTCCCACGACCTGCGCACGCCCCTGGCGGCCATCCAGGGGGCCGCCACCAGCCTCCTGCTTCCCGGGCCCCTTCCTGAAGAATCCCGCCAGGACCTTCTGGCCATGATAAGGGATGAGAGCGAACGGCTGGCCCGGTTGCTGGGGGACCTCCTGGAGCTCACCCGGCTGCAGAGCGGCGTCATCCAGGCCCAGAAGGAATGGCAGATGCTGGACGAGGTGGTGGGCGCGGCGGTCCTGCGCCAGGAAGCCCGCGAGGGCCCCCTGCCGATCCGGGTGGAACTGCCGGAAAGCCTGCCCCTGGTGCCCCTGGACGGAGCGCTCATGGAGCAGGTGTTCATCAACCTCCTGGCCAACGCCCACCGCCACGCCCCGAACAGCCCCGTGACCCTGCGGGCCTGGGAGGAGACGGGGACGGTGCAGCTGGAGATCTCCGACCGGGGCCCCGGCATCCCGGCCGAGTTCCACCAGCGGGTGTTCGACAAGTTCTTCCGCATGCCCAGCGACCTCAAGGACGGCGGGGCCGGGCTTGGCCTGGCCATCTGCGGCGCCATCGTGGACATCCACGGCGGTTCCATCTGGGTGGAGGACAACCCGGGCGGCGGCGCCCGCTTCCGCATCAGCCTCCCTCTGGACGGGACTCCCCCCGCCCCGCTCCAGCTTGAACCCCTGCCCCTGATCCAGGAAGGCCCCCCATGACCCAGACTTTGATCCTGATCATCGAGGATGAAGCGTCCCTGCGCCGCTTCCTCGTGCCCACCCTGGCGAACCACGACTACCAGGTGCTCACCGCCGCCACCGGCACGGACGGTCTGGCCATGGCCCGCGGCCATAGCCCCGACCTCATCCTCCTGGACCTGGGCCTGCCGGACCTGGAGGGGGCCAAGGTGCTGCAGAGCCTGCGCCAGTGGAACCGCAAGCCGATCATCATCATCTCGGCCCGCAACCAGGAGAAGGACAAGGTCCAGGCCCTGGACCTGGGCGCGGACGACTACCTGACCAAGCCCTTCGGTGCCGAGGAGCTGCTGGCGCGGATCCGGGTGGCCCAGAGGCATACCGTCCAGACGGCCGTGGAAACGCCGGTGCTGGAGTACGGCGCCCTGCGCCTGGACCTGGAACGGCGGGAAGTCACCGTGGACGGGGTACCGGTGCGCCTGACGCCGCTGGAGTTCCGCCTGCTGGAGGCGCTGGCCCAGCGGGCCGGCAAGGTGGCCACCCACGCCCAGCTGCTCAACGAGGTGTGGGGTCCTCTGGCCGCGGGGCAGATCCACTATCTGCGGATCTACATGGGCACCCTCCGGCGCAAGATCGAGCCTGACGCCACCCGGCCCAAGGTACCTGCTCACCGAGCCGAGCATCGGCTACCGGCTGAACGTGGATTAACCGGGTGTCATAGAGTCAGGCTGGATCTGCACCGTGCGGATGTCCACGTAGCTCTCCAGGGGATCCACGATCAGCCGGGAGTGGTCCGGGGGCTCCAGGATGTAGGTATGGTCGTCCTGGGTGTGGACCGGGTCGCCGAGGGGGTCGAACACGTGGTTGCCGGCGCCGGCGAAGCGCTCGTCCGGGTGCTCCGAGGCGGAGATGCAGCAGCCGATGGTGAAGACGGCGTTCTCCATGGCCCGGGCCTGGAGCAGGGTGCGCCAAACGTGGTCCCGGCGCCAGGGCCACCAGGCCGGAGCCACCAGGGCGTCGCAGCGGGTCTGCAGGCGCAGGGCCCGGGCCTGCTCGGGGAAGCGCAGGTCGTTGCAGTTGAGCAGGCCCAGGGTCCAGTCCTTGAGCCGCACCGCCACGTAGCGGTCGCCGGGATCCCACAGGTCGAACTCCCCGTTGGGGCGGAACAGGTGGATCTTGTCGTACCGGGCCAGCTCATTCCCGCCTTGCCATACCGTCAGGCGGTTGCGCCGGTCCTCGGTGAAGGAGCCGAACAGGAAGGCGGTGGCGGGGAAGTCCCCGGACAGGGCCCGGAACCGCTGGCGGGCCAGGGCCGGGTCCAGCTGCCGGCGGTAGCCGTGCAGGAACCCCTCCGGGAAGACGCACAGGTCGGCGCCGCCGCCGCCGGCGGCGGCGCCCTCCGCCTCCATTCGGGCCAGGTTGGAAGCCACGTCCAGGCACACGAACCGGGAAAGATACAGCTTCATACGGCACCTCCCTTGGCCATTATTCAAACAGGGATTCAGGGGTGGGTGTCGAGGGTAATGAGGGGTTTAGTGCGGTCGGCGGGGTTCACCACCACTTTCCCCGCCGGGCCGGACCAGGCGCCCCGGTCCACGCTGATGAACGGGGGCTCGGCGACGGTCCGCACCCGGCAGGACCAGGCCGAACCGCCGTCCTTGGGGGAGAATCGCAGGTCGAAGCTGAAGAATCCGTCCATGGACTCGTTGAGCATCAGGACGTAGTCCTGGCCACCCTCCAGGTCGAACCGGTCGCCGCTGCGGTAGAGGGTCTTGAGGGTGGCGCTGGCGGTGGGCACCTTCACTTCGATGAGGCCGTTGGCCGCTTGCAGTTCCAGGGTGCAGGCCTGGGCGCAGACGATCCGGCGGGGGTCCTTTTCCGCGCGGGCGGTGCTGGCGAGGCCAAGCCCAAGGCATGCGGCCAGGACCAGGCGGAGGAACGGGGAAGGCTGATGCATGGAACCCTCGGCGAGACTCACAAGCCTAATACCGGGGCCGAATCGGAGCCAAATTAAAAAATATTTATTTTTTCGTACTCAAGGACGCACCAGAAGGTTCAGGGTGCCCACGGCGCCCAGGGAACCTCCCTTCCAGACGTTCGGTCCGGAAGGGAGGCGCCATCAGGAGCCGGTTATTGGCCGTAGGTCCAGGTCACTTGCCCGGTCTGGCAGGAGACGCCCACCTGCCGGCGTTCCAGCGGACAGTCGAACACGTAGACCAGGTCATCGGGCCAGCCGGCCAAGTCCGGCCGCTCGATGCTCACGCTGGTGAAACCGCGGGTGTAGCCGGCGGCGTTCAGGCCGGCGACGGCGGCGTCCAGGGAGGCGGCGACCCAGGTGTTCTCCAGGCTATGAAGGCCCTGCACCGGCTTGTCGGAAAAGTGGAAGTTGCCGAAGACGCCGCGGTTGCATTCGGCGGTCACAGCCTTGTGGGTGTTGGGGGCGGTCGGTGCGCAGTCCGGCCCGGGCTGGGGCTCGGGCTGGCCGTTGATGCGGTACAGGAAGGTCCAGAACCCCACGTCGACGGCCCGGTGCATGAGCACGTTCTGCTGCTTGTCGCTATAGTGCCCGAGCATCTTGCACAGTCCCAGCGTTTCAGGATCCTGGGAGGCCTGCATGCCGCCGGTCACGTACTTGCCGGCGGCGGATACCAGGCCGTTGATGTCGTTGCTCTGGGCCAGCAGGGAGGTGCCCACGCAGGCGACGGGGATTAGCCACTTGGCGATGCGCATAATTATTCCTTTTTATAATTAACCGAGTAATGTTCCTAAGGCGCTCGTGCCCAAGGCGAACTTGCTTGGTTGGCATGGGTGATGGGTCTTAAAATTAAAAAAATTTCCGATTCATGTGCTTTACATTTAACGTGCCTTAGAATGTCATAAGCGCTTTTTAATTTAAGGCAATAGTTATTTTAGGCGCTTTAATTTAAATTGCACGAATTTTATTTTAATGAACTTTTTTTGAGAATGCAGTGTTTTCCCGGAAGAAGGCTTGGTATTGGCTGGGCGAAACCATCCAAACGTTCACGGCGACAGATGAACCATTCAATCAGCCCGCTCTTCGGGTGCTCCGCCCGGCGGGCCTTCACCCACCCGTCTTCAGGCTCTTGGCCAGCAGCTGGGTGCGGATGAAGGTATCCAGGTCCCCGTCCAGGACCTTCTGGGTCTGGCTGGTCTCGGCGCCGGTGCGGTGGTCCTTCACCATCTGATACGGGGCCAGCACATAGCTGCGGATCTGGGAACCCCAGGCCACGTCCGCCTTCTCCCCGGAAGCCTGGGCCACCCTCTCCTCCAGCTTGCGCCGTTCCAGCACGAAGAGCCGGCCCTTGAGCACCTTCAGCGCGGTGGCGCGGTTCTGGATCTGGCTGCGCTCGTTCTGGCAGCTGACCACGATGCCGGTGGGCAGGTGGGTGAACCGCACCGCGCTCTCGGTCCGGTTCACGTGCTGGCCGCCTGCGCCGCTGGCCCGGAACACGTCCACCCGCAACTCCTTTTCCGGGATCTCGATCTCGATGGTGTCGTCCAGTTCGGGGCTCACGTAGACGGCGGCGAAGCTGGTGTGGCGGCGCTTGGCGGCATCGAACGGGGAGATGCGCACCAGCCGGTGCACCCCGGCTTCCGCCCGGAGGTAGCCGTAGGCGTACGGCGCGGTCACCATGAAGGTGGCCCCCTTGATGCCGGCCTCGTCGCCCTCCTGGAAGTCCAGCATCTCGGTCTTCCAGCCCTTGGCCTCGCAGTAGCGCAAGTACATGCGCAGGAGCATGGCGGCCCAGTCGCAGCTTTCGGTGCCTCCGGCGCCCGGGGCGATGGCCACGATGGCGTTGTTGGGATCCAGTTCGCCCGAGAGCATCATGCGCAGTTCGGCATCCTCCACGTCACGGCGCAGCTTGGCCTCCAGGGCCTCGGCCTCCAGGAGCATGCCGGCGTCGTCCCGGGACAGCTCCAGGGCCGTTTCCAGGTCCTCGAGCCCGCCCGAGAGGCGTTTGGAGAGTGCGATCTCGTCCGTGAGCGCGCCCCGTTTCTTGAGGATGGGCTTGGCGGCTTCTGGGGAGTCCCAGAACCCGGGGGCGCCTGCCTGTTCTTCTATCTGCTCCAGGTCCAATAGCTTGCGCTCAGCGTCCAGGTGCCGGCAGAGTTGCCCGACCCGGGGTTCCAGTTCGTTCTTGGCCCGCACGAGGCTTTCAAAATCCATGTTCAATCCATCAATTCGGCACCGGAGGCCGGCCTTCCACTTTAACGCGGGACCACGGTCCCGCTGCGGGGGGCGTGCGGCAAATTCGGTTTTGCCGTACCCGCGGCGGGACCGCCGCCCCTCCCAAGGTATCCTTGACCCATGGCAGAGCCGTCGACCTTTTCCAGCGGGGACCTGGAGCCCACAGCGCGTGGCTTCATGCCTGGCAGCGGCCATACCGACCTGGCTTTCTCCCGCTGGGACCACCCCGACCCCCGGGGCCGGGTGGTCATCGCCCACGGCTACGGGGAGCACGGGGAGCGCTACGGCCACACGGCCCGATGGCTGAACGGGCTGGGCTGGTCCGTGTCCGCCCTCGACCATCGCGGGTTCGGGCGCAGCGGTGGCGTCCGGGGCGATGCCCGGGGCATCCAGGGGCCGGTGGAGGACCTGACCTTGTTCTTGCGCCAGGAGCGCATGCAGGATTCCGGCCGGGCCCAGGCGGGGCCCGGGACCCCGCCCCAGATCCTTTTGGGGCACAGCTTCGGGGGCCTGCTGGCGCTCCTGGTCCTGTTGTGGCACCCGGAGACCATCGACGGGGTGATCGCCTCCAGCCCGGCCTTGTGCCTGCGCCGGCAGCCCCTGCCCTTGCGGGTGCTCCAGGCCCTGGCGCGCCGCCTGCTCCCCCACCGTCCCTTCAACCTGCCCGGGGACAAATCCCGGGTCTGCTCGGACCCGGCCATGGTCCAGCGCTACCTGGAGGACCCGCTCTGCCATCGATACGTATCGGCCGGGTTCCTGGGCGCCTTGGCCGAGGGAATCCGGGATCTCATGGAGTTCGGGGGGGAGCTGGACCGCCCCATCCTGCTCCTGGAGGCGGGACAGGACGCGCTGGTGGACCCGGACGGCGCCGAGCCCTTGTGGGCGGCCATTCGTCCGGGGCTGCTGGAACGGCATCGCCTGGAGGGGTTTTTTCATGAGATATTTCATGATCTGGCCCGGGCCCAGGCGGAGTGCCTCGCCGCCCAATGGCTGGACCGGCTCTTCCCGGCCCCCGACGCCACTCCGGCCACCCAGGCCACGACCCTTTGAACGCTTCAGGAATCCCATGAAACCATCCCGCGCCCTGATTCTCCTGCCGATCTTCCTGCTCCTGGCGGGTGGCCTGGCCTGTTCCCGCAAGCCCAAGACCCAGGCGGATCCCTACCGGAACATGAGCGCCGCCGCACTCGTGGCCAAGGGCGAGCTGTACCTCCAGAACGGCAAATGGGAGGAGGGCCGCAAGATGCTGCGCAGCATCGAGGAGCGCCTGCCCAATGCCCCGGAATTCGCCAAGGCCAAGCTGCTCATCGCCGACAGCTTCTTCTACGGCTCCACCAGCACCTACCCCGAAGCGGTGGTGGAGTACAAGAGCTTCCTGAACTACTTCCCCCGTTCCGAGCAGCGGGACTACGCCCTGTTCCGGATCGCCCTCTGCCACTACGCCTCCATCGAGAACGCCGAGCGGGACCAGGCCGAGACCCGGAAGGCCATGGAGGCGTTCCAGGACCTGCTGCGGGACGCCCCCGGATCGGTCTACGCCGTGGACGCCAGGGCCAAGATCACCCAGTGCTGGCGCCGTCTGGCCGAGTCGGAACTGATGGTGGGGATCTTCTACGTGAACAATTTCAATTACGCTCCCGCCGAGCGGCGCCTGAAGGAGCTGCTGGACACCTACCCGGACTACGTGGACCGGGAACGGGCCTACTACTACCTGGCGGAGGCCCTGCGCAAGAAGGGCCTGGAACAGACCCAGGTGAAGGCCTTCCAGAAGGAGTTCCTGGCCAACGCCGGCAAGGAAGAGATGAGCGACCTGACCCAGGCGGAGCACATCCAGTACAAGGCGGAACTGGAAAAGTACCACCAGGAGGAAACCGCCCGGAACAACCTGGAAGCCCGCAGCTACTACCAGAAGCTGGTGGAAAGCTATCCCACCAGTCCCTGGGCGGTGCGGGCCAGCGACCGGCTCGTGGAGATGGGCCAGGCCGGCCTCAAGGAAGAGCTGGACAGCTGATGTGGTTCGAGCGCAATGACGGAACCGGTCCGAACCACTCCGGCGGTCGGTGAAGTCCAGCCTCCGGTGAGCTTCCGCCTGGCGAGCATGTCGCCGAAGGCTCGCTTGATCCTCTCCACATGGGGGACCTTGCAGGGGAAGTTCTCGTTGTGCTGATGCACCAGCACCGAAGCGTTGACTTGGAGACGACGACGCCGCCGGCGCCGTCCAGGGCGCAGTCGATGCCGGAATAGCCGAGGCCGACGGCGTCCTGGATGGCGCGCATCGCGGCGAACTGCCGGGGACCGAACACGGACCCGGGGTCCTCCAGGAAGGCCCTCAATTTAGAAGTTTCAAAAGGCGGTATTGGGAATAGACTTCACCCTGGAAAGCCCGCCCGGCTTCCGGCTTGAGAGGAGGTCCCCCGATGCGCGCACATTCGTTTCTGCCCTTGCTGCTGGTGGCGCCGGCCATCACGGCCCAGGCCCAGGTGGGCGTCAGCGTCAACATCGGCCTGCCCCACCTGAACATCGGCATCAACCTGGGGGCCATGCCGAACCTGGTCCCGGTGCCAAACTGCCCGGTCTACTACGCCCCGGGGTTGAACTACAACTTCTTCTTCTACGACGGCATGTACTGGGTCTTCAAGGACGACAACTGGTACGCCAGCTCCTGGTACAACGGGCCCTGGGCGGCGGTCCACCCGGAGGCCGTGCCGGTCTTCCTGCTCCAGGTCCCGGTCGCCTACTACCGCATGCCTCCCCCCTACTTCCGCGGTTGGGGCCGGGACGCCCCGCCCCGCTGGGGCGATCATTGGGGCCAGGCCTGGGTGCAGCGCCGCCCCGATTGGAACCGCCGGCAAGCCGCCCCGCCCCCGGCACCCCTGCCGGCCTACCAGCGCAACTACCGGGGAGCCAAGTACCCGACCGTGGATCAGCAGCACGATATCCACACCCAGAATTACCATTACCAGCCCCAGGAGCCGGTGGTGCGCGACCACTACCAGCGCCAGGAGGAGCATGCCCGCCATACGCCCTAGGAGCCCGACCAAGTAAAGGTCCGGGTTCCTCCATTTCGTCCTGGTTCGCTCAGTTGGATCGCGGATCGCGATCCAACTGAGCGGATGGCTTCGCCGGAAGGTACTCGTCAGCTGTGTTTCACCTCCGGGGTATCGACCCCGCAGAGCGTTTCATAGGCTTCCTGGGCCAATTGCCTGGATTTTTGCCCCTCAGACCGAAACTCTGGCCCTCTTCAGGAGGTTGTGGGCGGTGCAGACCAGGCTCCACTCGGCCCTGACCTTGGCCAACCCCCTGAGCAGGAACTGGCGGAAGCCCATGGCCTGCTTGATCTTCCGCATCCGTTCCGCCTTGTTGGCCCCGCTCCTCATCATAGCTGTCAAGGATTTGCGAGAGGTCCAGCTGCTCCACCACCAGGTCCCGCACGAAGTGCGCCGGGTGCCCTTCCGGGATGAACTCGGTGATTTCAGGTGGCAGCAACCACTTCTGCTTGGGGTCCCAGGGGCGGAATCGTTTGGTCATACCTCCTTATCGTACGAACCAATCCAATCTTTAACCCGGTCATCCGAAAACTTTGGCCCGGAGGTGGAACACGGTCGTCACGGTTCCTTGGTTAACCCCCATCGTTCTCTGAACGCGAAGGCGTTCAGAGAACGATGAACCAGGGCGAAATGGAGGGACCCGGACCTTTACTTGGTCACACTCCTAGGGCCCCTGCCATCGTTCCTTGGACGATGAACCAGGCTGAACGACGGGGACCCGGGCCTCCTACCTGAAGAACCCCACCAGGGCCTGGGCGACCTCTTCGAGCATGGCATCGGTCATTTCCGGGTAGACCGGGAGGCTGAGCACTTCCTGGGCGGCCAGCTCGGATTCGGGCAGCTGGCCCTTGCGGTAGCCCAGGTCCTGGAAGCAGGGCTGCTCGTGCAGGCAGATGGGGTAGTAGATGGCGCAGCCGATGCCCGCGGCCTTCAGGTGGGCCATGAGCGCGTCCCGGCGGCCGCCCTTCACCCGGATGGTGAACTGGTTGTAGATGTGCCGGCCGTCCGGGACGCGTTCCAGGGGCAGGGCCATCTGCTCGGGCGGGAGGTCCTTGAGCCGCTCCAGGTACCACTGGGCGTGGCGGCGCCGGCCGGCGTGCCAGCCTTCCAGCATGGGCAGCTTGGCCCGGAGCACCAGGGCCTGGAACTCGTCCATGCGCCCGTTCATGCCGACCTCGTGGTGCACGTACACCGGTTCCATGCCATGCACCCGCATGCGCTTCACCCGCGCCGCCAGGGCCGCGTCCGAGCGGACCAGGGTCATGCCGGCGTCGCCGAAGGCGCCCAGGTTCTTGGTGGGATAGAAGCTGCAGCCGGTGAGGTCGCCGAACTGCCCGGCGGACTTGCCCCAGCCCTTGGCGCCCAGGGACTGGCAGGCGTCCTCGATGACCGGAAGGCCATGCTTGGCGGCCACGGCCATGATGGCCGGCATCTCCGCCAGCTGGCCGAACAGGTGCACCGGGATGATGGCCTTGGTGCGCGGGGTGATGGCCGCTTCCACCAGGTTGCCGGTGACGTTGAAGGTGCCCGGGTCCAGGTCGATGAACACCGGCTTGGCGCCCACCCGGGCGACCACGCCGGCGGTGGCGAAGAAGGTGAAGGAAGGGAGGATCACCTCGTCCCCGTGCCCTACCCCCAGGGCCATGAGGGACACCAGCAGGGCGTCGGTGCCGCTGGACATGGCGGTGGCGAATTCGCTGCCCGCGTAAGCCGCCAGCTCCGCCTCCAGGCCCTTGACGTTCTCCCCCAGGATGAAGCTCGAGCGGTCGATGAGGCCGGCCAGGCCTTGCAGGATCCGCTCCTTCACCGCGGCGTTCTGGGGGGCGAGTTCAAGCATCGGTACGGACATGCAAACTCCAGGCAACCCTTCATTATACGGCGCACCTCGGCAAAAAGGCCTCATTGACGCCCGGCGCTGCAGGGGCGGATGATGGCCCATGGCGAAGGTACTGGTGATCGAGGACAGTCGCCTGATGTGCCGGTACTTGCGGCGCGTGCTGGCGGACCAGTATGCCATCGACGAATGGCAGCCGCCCTCGGCCATGGAGATCGGCCGCTACATCCTGGAGTCGGCTCCGGACGTGGTGATCACCGACTACCAGATGCCCGGATGCAACGGCGCCACCGTGGCGCGCATGATCATGAAGGCCCGGCCGGGCCTTCCGGTGATCGTCATCACTGTGAACCGGGACGAGGAGGTGGCGGAAACCCTCCGCAAATTCCAGGTGGTGGACATTCTCCACAAGCCCGTGGCGGCGGACCGCCGTGCTGGAGGCCGTGGGCCGGGCCCTGGGCGTGACCGCCTAGCCTGGTGAGGCTTCAGGTTCTCGCCGCGGACCGAATTGTGCGCAATCTGGATGGTTCAGGAGGGAAACGCATGTTCCGGCGGTTGGACGATTTCACGAAGGCCTGGACGGAGGAGGCCAGGCACACTCGTGGCGGTGCTGGAGGCCATTCCCGATGCCTCCCTGGACATGGCCATCGCCGACGGGCACCGGGACCTGCGGCGCCTGGCCTGGCACCTGGTGGAATCGCTCATCGAGATGCCGGCCCGCATGGGCCTGGCCATGCCCGGCGCCCACCTGGTGAAGGGAGGCTTCATCGGCCCGCCGCCGGCCCGCATGGAGGAATGATGGCCGCCTACGCGGCCGACAGCGAGGCGCTGCTCAAGGGCGCAGGGGCCTGGTCCGACGCGGACCTGGAGCGGGAGGACGACATGTACGGCGAGACCTGGAAGCGGGGCCGCAGCCTGTACGTGCTCCTGGTGCACCAGGCCCACCACCGCGGCCAGATGACCGTGCTCATGCGCCAGGCGGGGCTGCCGGTGCCGCCCATCTACGGGCCGGTGAAGGAAGGCTGGTCCGCCTACGGCGTGGAGCCGCCGAAGGTGTGATCACCGGCGCAGCCGGCGCAGGGCCATGGCCTTGAGGGCCTGGACCTCGGGCACCCGGAAGGCGAACAGCAGGGCGGCGTAGACCAGGGCGCACAGGGCGATGAGAGGGAACAGGCGCAGGCTCATGTGCCCCAGCCCCCGGAACGCGCCCAGGCCCAGCCACAGGGATCCCAGCGCAGGCCAGGGCGCCCATGAGGGCCGAGGCCAGGGCCATGCCGGCCCAGCCCGCCCAGCACCGCCCGGTAGCGGCAGGGCGCCCAGGCGGCGGCGCAGGCTCACGGTGAGGAAGAACACTCCCGCCAGGCTGGCCGCGCCGTTGGCCAGGGCGATGCCGCCAGTGCCCAGGGGCCCCATGAGGGCGATGGACGCGGCCACGTTCACCACGATTCCCAGCAGGGCGGCATAGGCGGGGCGCTTGTAGTCCTTGAGGGCGTACAGGCACTGGGCGGCGATGCGACCGGTGGCGATGAACAGCAGCCCCGCCGCCTGGAAGGCCACCGTGTGGGCGGTCCAGGCCACCGCCGAATTGCCGTAGCGGCCGGTCTGGAAGATCAGGGCGATGATCGGGCCGGCCAGCACCGCCATGCCCACGGAACCGGGGATCACCAGCACCGCCGTGCCGCGCAGGGCCGAGGCGAGGCTGGTCCGCAGCCCGGGCAGGTCCCCGGACTCCACCAGCCGGCTCATGGCCGGCAGGCTCACGGTGGCCACGCTGGCGGCGAAGATCCCCAGCACCATCTCCCCCATCATGTTGGAGTTGAACAGCACGGTCTGGGCGCCCACCGCCAGCTGGGAGGCCAGGATGGTGGAGATGACCACGTTGATGGGGTGGATGCCCGTGCCCATCAGCCCGGGGGCCATGCGCTTCAGGGCGCTGCGCACGCCCGGGTGGCCCAGGTACAGGCCCCAGCGGATGCCGAAGCCCAGGCGGCGGAAACTGGGCCACAGGACGAACAGCTGCACCAGCCCGCCCACCAGGGTGGCCAGGGCCAGGCACACCGCGGCCCGCTCCGGCGCGCGCCAGGCGGCGGGGCCCCAGCTCAGGCAGGCCCAGCCGAAGCTGATGAAGGCCAGGTTCCAGTAAGTGGACACCGAGGCCGGCAGGCCGAAGCGCCCGCGCAGGTTCAGCACCGCCGCCAGGCCGGCGGTGAGGCTCACCAGCACCAGGTAGGGGATCATGATCCGGGCCAGGGTGGTGGTGAGCACCCACTGCACCGGGGCCGCGCGGGTCCCCGCCAGCACCTCCCAGAGCACCCCCAGCTGCTGCCACCAGCGCACCTCCGGAGCCAGGCGGCCCAGCATCTGCAGGCCGGTGAACAGCCCCATGGCCGGGATGGAGAGGGCGCAGAGCAGGGTGAGGAACACCCCCAGGGTGCCCAGGAAGCGGGCCACCATCTCCCGCCCGGCCTGGGCCCCCTGGGTGGACTCCACCTCGTTCACCGTGGGCAGGAAGGCGGCGGTCATGGTGCCTTCGGCGGTGAAGCGGCGCAGCAGGTTGGGGATGCGGAAGGCCACCATGAAGGCGTCCGCCGCCAGCCCGGCGCCCAGGTAGTTGGCCAACAGCCGGGACTGCAGCATGCCGGTGATGCGCGAAAGCAGGGTCATGAAACCCACCACGCCGGCGGAACGCAGGAGCGAGGGCCGTGCGCGGGCCGCGCTCATGGGCGGGCCGCCGGAGCCGCCAACGGGGGCACGATTCGGAACTGCTCCTGGAACATGGGCACCGGCACGGACAAGGGGTCGCTCCCTACATTAACATCAGCGGGGCGGCCGCTCCCCGGTTGCCGCTCCATCGGCCGGACCGGCATAATGGAGCATGGCGAAACGGTCGGTCATGGGGCGGCTCCTGCGGGCGCTTGGAATGTTCGTGCTGGCCTGCCTCCTGGTGACCGCCGGCCTGGTGCTGCTGCTGCGGTTCGTGCCGGTGCCGGTCTCCGCCCTCATGGTGGAGCGGCAGGTGGAGGCCTGGAGCGGCGGCAAGCCCTACAAGGCCTACCACCACTGGATGCCCCTGGAGAAGATCGCCCCCTGCATGGGCGTGGCGGTCATCGCCGCCGAGGACCAGAACTTCGAGGACCACTTCGGCTTCGACTGGCAGGCCATCGAGAAGGCCATCGCCCACAACGAGCACAGCCGCCGCAAGCGCGGCGCCTCCACCGTGTCCCAGCAGACCGCCAAGAACCTGTTCCTGTGGGAATCCCGGTCCTGGGTGCGCAAGGGCGTGGAGGTGTACTTCACCCTGCTCCTGGAATCCCTGTGGCCCAAGCGGCGGATCCTGGAGGTGTACCTGAACACCGTGGAATTCGGCGATGGGGTCTACGGGGTGGAGGCCGCCTCCCGCAAGTTCTTCGGCCACTCCGCCGCCACCCTCACGTCCAGCCAGGCGGCGCTCCTGGCGGCGGTTTTGCCCAGCCCCCGCCGGTACCGGGCCGAGGCCCCGAGCCCCTACGTGCGCGACCGCCAGGAGTGGATCCTGAGGCAGATGCGGCAGCTGGGCGGGGACCAGGTGGTGCGCAACCTCTAACGGGGGGACTTGGTAAAAGGCGGCCAAAAAAATAGCGTTGACTGAATACTGTATACAGAGTAGGTTCGTGGGATCAGCCCTTCTTTAATTGAACAACGCCCCCTGCCGCAGGGGTCTGAGCGGCCAGTCCACCGCCCAGACGCCCGTCGGCGACTTGACCGTTACCAGCCATTGGGAACGGGCATCTTGCCGGTTCCCCCAGCGCCTTCCTGCCCGCGAAAGGAGGTGGCCGCGGACAGTTGACCTGTTTCCCCGTTTTCCGGCCGTGCCCGGGTGCCGGTGCGCAGCCTCCCCGAACCTACCAACCGAAGGAGTGCCCATGAGAAAGGTGAACAACGTCCTGGCGCCGGCAATGGCGCTCGTCTGCCTGCTCCTCGCAGGCTGCGGCAAGGAGTCCAAGACCGTCAAGATCGCCGTGCAGATGCCCTTGTCGGGGCCCCTCTCGGTGTTCGGCGTCTGCCAGAAGAACTCCGCCCAGCTGGCGGTGGAACAGCTGTCGGAACCGCTCAAGAAGCTGGGTTTCAGCGTGGAGCTGGCGTCCTACGACGACCAGGCCAACCCGGACACCGGGGTGGCCAACGCCAAGGCCATCATCAGCGATCCCACCATCCTGGGCGTGGTGGCCCACTGGAACTCCGGGGTGTACATCCCGTCCTCGGAGGTCTACCATTCCATGGACCTGGCGGCCATCTCTCCCGGCACTTCCAACCCCAAGGTGACCGACCGGGGCTATTCGGACGTGAACCGGGTGTGCGGCCGGGATGACGTCCAGGGAGCGGTGGGCGCCGCCTTCGCCAAGGACCAGGGCTTCAAGTCCGTCTACGTTTTGCACGACAAGCAGACCTACGGCCAGGGCATCGCCGAGTTCTTCAGGAAGGAGTGCGAGACGGCCGGGATCCGGGTGCCGGGTTTGCCGGCACCGAGGAAAAGGCCAACTTCGACGCGATCCTCTCCCCGATCCTGGCCGCCAAGCCTGAATGCCTCTACTTCGGGGGCCAGTTCGACCAGGGCGCCGTGCTGTTCCGCCAGGCCCGGCAGAAAGGGTACAAGGGTGCCTTCCTGTCCGACGATGCGTTCGATTCTCCTGACGCCGCCAAGATCGGGGGCGAATCCCTGAGCCAGGCCGGGGGCTGCTTCTTTTCGACCCTGTCGGGCCCGGCCAGCATCTATCCCGATGCGGCCAAATTCATCACCGACTACAAGACCAAGTTCGGCAGCGAACCCCAGCCCTACGCGCCCCAGGCTTACGACTGCGCCGCGATCCTGCTGACCGCGGTGGAGACCGCCATCAAGGCCAACAACGGCAAGCTGCCCGAACGGGGCGCGGTCAGCAAGGCCATCCGGGACCTCAAGGACTATCATGGTCTCAGCGGCACCCTCAATTTCAACCAGAAGGGCGACCCGTCGCGTCCCGCTACTTCGTCGTGCAGGTCACGGCCAAGGACTCCGCCGCCTGGGACAACAACAAGATTCTGAAATCCCTTGACATCAAGGCCCCGTAAGCACCCTGGTCCTGGGGCAGCCGCCACGGTGACGACGTTCTCGACTCGCTCGGCGACAACGCCGTCACGGCCCGCTACAGCGGCGACGATACCTATGCCACGTCCACGTCGCCAGCGGTCACGATTACGGTTGGCCAGGCCACGCCGGCCGTCAGCCTCTCGTCCTCGGTCAACCCCTCCGTTGTCGGCCAAAGCATCACCTTGAGCGCGGCCCTCCCCGCCGGCACGAGCGGCGACCTGACCTTCGACGACAACGGCTCGCCGCTTCCGGGCGAGAGCACCGTCGCGCTGACCAGCGCGTCGAACTACGCCCTGCAACTCGACGGCTCGGACTATGCCACGGTGTCCCCCAGCCCGAAATTCACCGCGGCCGATTTCACGATCTCGATGTGGTTCGATCCCACCACGAGCGGGCTCTTCCAGTTCCTCTTCATGCGGGGGCGGGCCTGTCGCGACCACCAGGGCGACATCGGCCTGAAGATCAATCCCACCAGCGGGGACTTGGATTTTCAAGCGCGAACGTCCGACGGCCAGTGGCTCTTCGGCCTGGGACGCCCCGGAATCGGCCCTCCGCGGCCCTTCAACCTCGGCCTGGGATCAGGTCCGTCGTGACCCGCTCCGGCGAGACGTTCACGATGTGGATGAACGCGTGGAGTTGGCCAGCGCTATTCGTCGGAAGACATTTCCGACATCGACGACAGCAACCCCTTCATCATCGGCGGGATGACTACCGGCCGGGGGTCGCTGACGGCTTTCAGGGCGCTCTGGACGAATTCGACATCTTCAATCGCGCCCTCTCCGGTGCGGAGATCGCCGCCATGTACAACGGCGGCAACGGCCTTTACGGCAGCACCGCCTCCGGGCCCACCGCCCGCGCCTGGTCGCCGGGTATCACCTCGATGAGGATAGCGAAACCACCCTTGACGACTATTCCGGCAATGGGAATAACGGCACGTCTCCACCGGCCAGGGGATTGCAACGAGGCCGCGTCATGGCCACTCAGGAGGTCGCAACCTACGTGACCTCCGGCCTCTCCGCGGCGCCAACACGATCACCGCCGTCTACAGCGGCGATACCGACTACGCCCCCGCCACCTCCGCGCCGCTTGCGCAAATCGTCCTCGGCGCGACCCTCCCCGACGGCGTACCAGCCAGCCCGTCGATCAGGCCGCCCCCTCGCCCCTCACCAACGGCACGCCTGGTCCTGCCGCTGGATGCCGCCGGGCTGACCTACGTCAGCGGATCGACACGGCAGGCGATTGTGAGCGTCAACGCCACGGTGGATGCCCTCGATGGCAGCGACTCGCCGCTCACGGGCGTCACGGCCACCTTCAGTGTTGGAGGAAACATTCTCGGTAAGCTACTACACCTGCTCGGACCTTGCCAACGCGCCGATAGCAGGGAGCGGAAATTACCGCTTTGCCGTGCAACTTCCGAGCACCCTCTCGACGGGCCAGTACTGGGGGACAATGTCGATCGTCCAAACTTACGAGGACGGACCGGCGGCCCCGGTCGATTACCCCGTAACGGCAAACGTTCTGAACTGGGAAGTCCAGCCCCTTCGGCGCGGCTGGGATGTTTAATGGCCGTGGATGCTCGCCTTCGACGGCACGGGCAACGTGACCTGCGTGCGGAGCGACGGCACGATGGGCTTCTTCATCCCGTCGGTATGTCGTGAATCACATCCAGAGCTACTCCAGCGCGGCCGGGCCGTTCGCCGTCACGTCGCTGACCTACGACGATTCCAGCGAAACCTATCTGCTTGCCGGCACCGACGGGACCGCGGAAACATTCAACTCCTCCGGCCAGCTCACGATCGTCACCGACAATGACGGCAACCGAACGCAATACGGATTTAGTTCAATTCCGGCCATTTCTGGCCAGCGCAAGGCGTCATATCGGGCGTCATATTGTGTGATTCTCTGTCCTTGACAGTTGGGGAGGGAGTTCGTCTTTGCAAGTTGGTCTCCGA
>CAWFOJ010000145.1:0-18011 GCA_963816585.1 uncultured Holophagaceae bacterium
ATCCCCTGTGCTGGACCGAGGTGCCCGAGGACGTCCGCAGCCTGCGCCGCCAGCGCAACCGCTGGCAGCGGGGCCTGCTGGACGGCCTGTGGATGCACCGGGAGATGTGGTTCAACCCGGAATACGGGCGCGTCGGCATGTTCTCCATGCCCTACTTCCTGTTCTTCGAGGCCGTCGCCCCGCTGGTCGAGCTGTTCGGCTACCTGTTCTTCATCGGCGCCCTGATCCTCGGCAAGGCCGCCCTCGACTTCGCCCTGGCCTTCTTCGTGCTGGCCCTGCTCCTGGGCATCTCCAACAGTTTCGTGGCTATCGCCATGGAGCAGATCACCAACCGCCCGTACCCGGGCCTGAAGGACTGGGGCGTCCTGCTGTGGACCGCCGTCCTCGAGAATTTCGGCTTCCACCAGCGCACGGTGTGGTGGCGCACCGTGGGCATCGTGGACTGGCTGCGGGGAAAGCAGACCTGGGGCGAGATGAAGAAGACCGGCGCTGGCGGGGGCGCGGGCTAGCCCTCCGTCCACGGCCCCTTCCGGGTCGGCTGCTGCAGCGCCAGCCCCAGGCGCTCCAGGAACTCGTCCCGGCTCACGGTCCTGGCTCCCAGGTCGGCCAGGTTGGGGTTGGGCAGCTGCCCGTCGATGAAGTGGAAACCCCACCCCCACGCGATCCGGCACAGCTCGGCGAAGGCCGCGCGGCTGGCGTAGTCCTCCCGGCTGAACATGCTCTCCCCGAAGAACGCCGCGCCCAGGGAGATGCCGTACAGCCCCCCCGCCAGCCGCCCGTCCCGGAAGGTCTCGAAGCTGTGGGCGTAGCCCTCCCGGTGCAGGGCCAGGTAGGCCTCGCGCATGGCGCCGGTGATCCAGGTGCCGTCCTGGCCCGGGCGGGGGGTCATGGCGCAGGCCCGGACCACCGCCTCGAAGCAGGTGTCCCGGCGCACCTGGAAGCCCGAGCGGCGCAGGGCCCGCTGGGTGCGCCGGGAGAGCCGCGGGTCGCCGGGCAGGAAGATGGCCCGTTCGGGGGGCGACCACCACAGGATGGGGGACGCTTCCTCGAACCAGGGGAAAATGCCGCTGCGGTAGGCCCGGAGCAGGCGGGTGGGGGTCAGGTCCCCGCCCACCGCCAGCAGGCCGTCCGGGTCCGCCCTGCGGGGATCCGGGAACACCGGGCGGGAGCTGAGGGTGTACAGGGGCATCAGTTGGCGATGGGGGTGAGCTGGATGCCTTGGTAGTAGTGCTTCAGGATCTGGTCGAAGGTGGCGCCCTCCAGGGCCATGCCGTAGGCGCCGGTCTGGTCCATGCCCACCCCGTGCCCCCAGCCGCGCCCGTAGATGATCCAGCGCCGCTCCGGAGGCTGGCCAACCACCAGGAACCGGAACACGTTGTCCTTGAGCCCCAGGAGGTTGCGGATGCGCATGCCGGTGAACCGGCGGGCCCGGCCCTGGTCGTCCAGGGCGGTGAGCTCCAGCACCCGGCCCTGGTCGTTGGATTCCGTCTGCAGGGAGCGCAGGCTGTGCATCCCGGCCCGGGTGCGCAGCTTGTCCAGCAGGTCGTCCTCCTTGAGCTCCACCTTCCAGTGGGCCAGGGCGTTGTAGCGGTCCAGGGAGGTCCCGTCCGGGTCCAGGCGCCGCACCAGCACCGGGGAGCCTTCGGGGTGGGCCAGCCACTTGACCCGGTCCCCCACCTGGATGTCGCTCTGGCCCACCAGGCGCAGGAACCCGCCGGGGGCCTCCTCCGCCAGGAGGTATCCGGGCGCCAGGCGCAGGGGGCCCGGGCCGCCGCGGCGCGCCCGGACGGTCCCGTCCGCCAGCAGGGTCCCTTCCTGGAAATCCAGGGGTTCCAGCTCCTGCCACATCCGGCCCAGCACGTTCAGGCCCTGGGCCAGGGTGGGGGCCGGGTTGCGCCAGGTGGACGGCGGCACCAGGGCCCGGCGCACCAGGAACGCCGCCAGGGGCCGGTCCGGGCCCTTGGGCTCGGCGTCCCCCAGCAGGTAGGAGGCATCCTGGGGCCGGTCCATGCCGCCCACCACCTCCTGGAAGCCCAGGCCCCGGGCCAGCCACAGGTAGAGCTGGGGCCCGCCCTCCGGGGGCGCCGGAGGGCGCGGCCGGCCCAGGCGCAGGGCCAGGGCGTCCAGCACCGGGCGCAGGTCGGCGCCGCCCAGGGGCTGGTTCATGTGCGGCCCGTCCAGGTAGCCCTGGGCCAGGAGCCCCTCCGCGGCCAGGCGCAGGATCTCCCAGGTGAGCCACCCTTCGCCCCGGTTCCCCAGCCCGCCCTGGAACCGCAAGGTCTGGGGATTCTCGACGTAGTTGCTGACCCCTTTCAGGTACGGGTAGGCGTCCCCGAACACGTAGTGGTTGTCGATGGTGGCCCCGCCGCTGTTGGCCATGAACAGGGCCTGGATGGGGTGGCCGTTGTAGGTGGCGATCAGCCCGGTGGTCTCCTCCACGGCCCGGTCCGTGAGGGCCTGTTCACCGTCCCGGCCGCCGTACACCTGGTCCGCCACCGTGTCCACCAGGTCGAAGCCCTCCTTGGCCCGTTTGCCCAGGTTCACGTACGCGTAGGTGCGGGCCGCCACCGCCTGGGCCTTGAGGGCTTCCAGGGCCGGGAAGTCCCAGGCCCCCATCTCCTTGGGCACCACGCCCCGCAGGTACGTTTCCAGGTCCACCGTGTTCACCACGGTGAGCCGGCCCTGGGGGTTGGGGAAGATTTCCACCCGGCCCCGGTAGCGGCCCTTGCCGGCCACGTAGGTGAGGTCCCCGGCCGGCACGAAGCGCACTCCGGCGTCGGGCAGGGGCAGGCGCTCGTAGCGCTCGGTGACCGCGTACAGGGCGCGGCCGTTCATGGGCTTGCCCTTGCGCTTCTCGGTGGCCACCCACAGTTCCTGGTAGCCCTGGTCCTGCAGGCGGTCCAGGAGCGGTTCCGCCTCCTGGGCCGAGGCGAAGTGCCCGGCCACCACCCGCCAGGTGCCCCCGTCGGGCACCGCCAGGCGTTCCGGCGTCTCCCCCAGGCCCTTGAGCTTCTGGATCAGGGCGTCCGCCTCCTTCTGGGGCAGGGGCGGGCCCACCTGGACCCGGTCACTCGTCCGTGGGGTCCGCTTCGCCCTTGCTGTCCCACCAGACGCGCAGCTTCTCCCCGTCCTTGAGGCGGAGCAGGCCCCGGCCGTCCAGGGACTGGACCTCCCCGCCGCCCTCCAGGCCCACGATGTATTCCAGCGCCTGGGTGTCCAGGCCCACCCGCACCGGCGGGTTGGCTACCCGGGCGCCCAGGGGCAGGCAACAGCAAAGGGTCAGGAGCAGGAGGGCCCGGAGAGATGGCATGGCGTGATCTTCAATACCCTTCGGCGTGCACGTCCGTGACCGCACGGCCGGAGGGGTCCACCAGGTTCTGGAAGGCGGCGTCCCACTTGAGGGCCGTTTCGGTGGAGCAGGCCACGCTGCGCTCCCAGGGCACGCAGTTCACCGCCGTGGCCTGGGGGAAGTGGCTCTCGAACAGCTGGCGGTACAGGTAGGCCTCCTTGGTCTCCGGGGTCTTCACCGGGAACCGCTCGGCGGCGCCGCGCATCATGCCGTCGGTGATCTCCCGCTCGGCGTAGGCGCGCAGGCCGTTGATCCAGGCGTAGCCCACCCCGTCCGAGAACTGCTCCTTCTGGCGCCACAGGATCCCCTCCGGGATGTAGCCCCGGAACGCGTCCCGCAGCACGAACTTCTCGATGGGCCGGGGATGCTTGGCGTTGCGCGGGATCTTCACGGCCGGGTCCAGGTTCATGGCCACGTCCAGGAACTCCCGGTCCAGGAACGGCACCCGGGCCTCCACGCTCCAGGCGGCGGAGCTCTTGTTGGCGCGCAGGCAGTCGTACAGGTGCAGCTTCGAGAGCTTGCGCACGGTCTCGGCGTGCAGCTCCGGGCCGTCCGGGGCCTTGTGGAAATACAGGTAGCCCCCGAAGATCTCGTCCGCCCCCTCGCCGGACAGCACCATCTTGATGCCCATGGCGTGGATCTTGCGCATGAGCAGGTACATGGGGGTGGAGGCCCGCACCGTGGTGATGTCGAAGCTCTCCAGGTGGTAGATCACGTCCGACAGGGCGTCCAGCCCCTCCTGGAGGGTGAAGTGGATCTCGTGGTGGATGGCGCCGATGTAGTCCGCCACCTGCCGGGCCGGGGCCAGGTCCGGAGCGTCCTTGAGGCCGACCGCGAAGGAATGGATGCGGGGCCACCAGGACGGACCCTGGTCGTCCTCCTCCACCCGCTTGTCCCGGTAGCGGGCGGCGATGGACGCCACCACGGAGGAATCCACCCCGCCGGAGATGAGCATCCCATAGGGCACGTCGCACATGAGCTGCCGGTGCACGGCCGACTCCAGGGCCTGGCGCAGGTGGTCCGGGTCGTACGGAAGGTCCGGGATGAAGTCCTCCCGGGCCCACTGGGGATCGTAGTAGCGCTGGAAGCCCTTCTCGGCCTCGTGCCCCAGGTAGTAGTGCCCCGGAGGGAACTCCTGGATGCGCTCGCAGGGCCCCACCAGGGCCTTCATCTCCGAGGCCACGTACAGGTTCTCCTGGCGGTCCCAGCCCACGTAGAGGGGGTTCACGCCGATGGGGTCCCGGGCGATCAGCCAGGTCTCCCGGCGGGGGTCGTACAGCACGAACGCGAAGATCCCGTTCATGCGGTTCAGCCAGTCCCTGGGCTCGAGTTCGTCGTACAGGTAGAGGATCACCTCGCAGTCGGACAAGGTCTGGAAGTCATGGGGCTGGCGCAGCTGGGCGCGCAGGGCCTTGTGGTTGTAGATCTCCCCGTTCACCGCCAGGGCGTTGCCGTTCACCGTGTCGATCAGGGGCTGGGCCCCGTGCTCCACGTCCACGATGGACAGCCGCTCGTGGGCCAGGACGGCCCTGGTGTCGCTGTAGACCCCGCTCCAGTCCGGGCCCCGGTGGCGCAGCTTGGCGACCATGCCCAGGGCCTGCTTGCGCAGCTCGGCGGGGTTGGAGCGGTTGGGGTCGATGCCCAGGATGGCCAGGATGCCGCACATGATGTCTCCCTTTGGGATAGTTTACCGTCCCGTCAGAGCATGTCCCAGCGGGTAGGTTCGTACGCGGCTGCCGCCCCGGGCCGGGCGGCCTGCGCTTCGCCCGTGTCCCCCAGGACCGTGCGCCAGCGGGTGTGGACTCGGCCTCCCACCCCGTGCCCCGCTCCGCGTCGCCGTTGCCGGTCCAGTCCTGGCCCGGCTCGTTCACCAGGCACACGCCGGCATTGCTCTCCCGCAGGAAGCGTCCCGCTTGGGCCCGGTCCTGGGTGAGCAGGACGGCCACGGCGGCGTGGGGGGACTGGTTGGCGCAGGCCAGGGCCTGGTCGAAGGTGGCCACCGTCACCAGGTTCACCGAGGGCCCGAACAGCTCGCCCTTGAACAGGCGCATCTCCGGGGCCACCCCGTCCCATACGCAGGGCTGCGCGTAGCTGCCCTTGGCGATGGGCCCCAGCACCTGGCCGGTGCGGTTCGCCTCGGTCCAGGCGGCGCCCCCGCACAAGAGCCGGGCGCCGTCCTCCCGTCCCATCGCCCAGTGGGTTTCGAAGTTCTTGGCGCAGCGGGCGTTGACGATGGGGCCCAGGTCCACCTCCGGGTTGGTGACCGGGTTGCCCACGGTGAGCCGGGCCACGCCCGCCAGGAAGGCCTCCCGGAAAGCGTCCGCCGCGTCCTGGTGCACGATGAGGTTGCGCAGGGAGGCCCGGCGCTGGCCGGCGGCGCTGAAGGCGCCCCGCAGGGCCGCGGCGGCCGCCGCCTCCACCGGGGTGTCGGGCAGGACCACCATGGGATTCCGGCCTTCCAGCTCCATGCTGCAGGGCACCAGGGCCCGCCCGGCCAGCTCGCCCAGGGCCCGGCCCACCGAGGGGGACCCGCAGAAGCACACTTTCTGGAACAGCCCCTTGCCCAGGCCGTCGCCCAGGGCCCGCCCCAGCTCGCCCCGGCCCCGGCCGTTCACCACGTTCACCGCCCCCGGAGGCAGCCCGGCGTCCATCATGGCCCGCACCAGCAGGTAGGCGGTGGTGGGGGCGTTCACCGAGGGCTTCCACACCACCGTGTCGCCGCACAGCAGGGCGGCCATGATCTTCCAGGCGGGCGCCGCCAGGGGGGAACTGGCCCCGGCCAGCACCGCGCACACGCCCAGGGGCCACCGGTGGCCGTGGCCGCCGGTCCGTCCAGCCAGGGCGAAGGCCCCCTTCAGGTGCGGTCCTGCCTCCTGGAACCGGCGGCACAGGCCCACCGTCTCCCGCACCTCGTCCCGGGCCTCCGAGGGCGTGCGCCCCACTTCCCGGGTGATCACCGCCGCCACCTGGTCCGAATGCGCCGCCAGCACCTCGCCGATGCGCCCGATCAGGTCGCCCCGGGCCGGCAGCGGCAGGCCGCTCCAGGAGCCGAGGGCCGCCGCCGCGGCCCGGGCCGCCCGTTCCAGGTCCCGTGCTCCGCATTCCGGGAAGATGCCCACCGTGTCCCGGCTGTCCACGGCGGACCGGGCGTCGAAGGAGGGCAGGTCCCCCTCCACCTCCTTGCCGCCGATCCAGTTGAAGCCGATCACGGTCTTGCCGCTGTACGCCACCGCGGGGGCATTCGCCATCACATGCATGAGCGATCTCCGGATCGGAAGTATCAGCATAGCCGCCGGATGGGCGTTTTGCAGGGGAACCTTCCGCAGGGGCCCGGCCCGGTCTGCGGTTCAGGATGAAACTCTCGGAAACCAATGAAGGCACCTTGGATTCGAGCAGGAAACAAGGGAGACTGGGAGCCCTGGAGGCATGAGTTGCGAAAGTTCGATCTGGTCGTCGTCGGGGCGGGGATCGGGGGCGGGTCCCTGGTCTACAACTTGCTGAAGCAGGGTTTCACCGGCTCCATCCTGGTGGCGGACCGGGGCGAGGCCGTCGCCACCGGGGCTTCCGCCTACTCCGCCGGCGGATTCCGCAACCTGTGGACCACCGCCATCAACCAGCAATTGTGCACCCGCAGCATCGAGATCCTTAAACGGTTCAAGGACGACATGGGGGTGGCCATCGGCTTCCAGCAGACTGGCTACCTGTTCACGTATTACGACAAGGCCTGGAAGCTGGTGCCCCAGGCCGCCGAGATCTGGAAGGCCAACGGCGTGAACTTCGACCTGCAAAGCCCCGCCCAGGTGGAGGCCAGGATCCCCGGGCTGCGCTGCAGCGTCGCCGAGGTGGACCCGGAAGTGCGCGAGGTACCTGGGCTTGGAGGACATCGCCGGGGGCGTGTTCGGGAGGGACTGCGGCGCCTTCGATCCCAGCCAGGCGGCTGTGGGCTACTTCGAGCGGGCCAAAACCGACTTTCCGGTGCGGCCGGAACTCAAGCTGAACACCGAGGCCGATCGCCTCATCTTCGACGCCTCCGGGCGGGTCACCGGAGTGCACCTCATGACCGGCGGCAGCGAGGAGACCGTGGAGTCCGGCATGGTGGCCCTGTGCTCCGGTCCCTGGACCAACCAGCTCCTGGACCATTCCGGCTGCCCGGCCGAGGACCGCCTGCCCATCATTTCCCAGAAGCGCATGCTGTTCGTGACCGATTTCCCGGACCAGGATCCCCGCTGGCAGACCATCCCCCTCACCATCATCGACCAGGGCATCTACTTCAAGGTGGAGAGCGGCTGCCTGATGATCGGCAAGGCCAATCCCGACACCCCCGACGCCCTGGACACCACCTTCGAGCCCGACTATTACGTGGACGAAATCAACCTGGTCATGCAGGAGCGCATGCCCCCCACCGCCAAGTGCAAGCTCAAGCGCGGCTGGGCCCATTTGTACGACACCAACGCCGCCGACCACAACGCCATCGTCGGCTGGCACGGCAACCACCCGGGGCTCCTGCTGCAGGCCGGCTACAGCGGCCACGGCGCCATGGAGAGCCCGGCGGTGGGCCAGTGCCTGGCGGAGCTGGTGATCACCGGCCAGTACCGGACCGTCGACTGCACGCCCCTGCGCTGGACCCGGTTCCGGGAAGGCGCCCTGGTCAAGGAGACCATCGTCATCTAGAGAATGTGCTCCAAAAAGCGCCGGGTGCGCTCCTGCCGGGGGTTGGTGAACAGCTCCCCGGGCGGCCCGGCCTCCACCACGGCTCCCGCATCCATGAACAGGGAGGGCGGCGAGGATCAGGGCCGCCTTCCAGACCATCCGCATCGGGTTTCCGCGGAAAAAACCTGCCCGAGTCCAGGCGTCGGCCACGGTCATCGCGAAGCTAAAGTATTTATACTTATATCGTTGCGCGCAGGCGGACGTCCCGGTGGCCGCCAAGGGGGCCAAGGGAACCCAGGGCCTCGCGCGGCGGCGGAGCGGGCCGGGAGAGGCACTAAGGTAGGATAGAAGTTCCCTTGGGAGTCTCCTTGTTCAGCCACATACCTCTGCCGACGGTCATCATCTCTTTCGTGGCGCTGCTCTTTTCCCTGAGCGTGCACGAGGCCTCCCACGCCACCGCCGCGTACCTGCTGGACGACGACACCGCCGCCCGGATGGGGCGCATGACCTTGAACCCCATGGCCCACATCGACCCCATCGGCACGGTGCTGTTCCCCCTGCTGGGCCTGATGTTCGGCGGTTTCTTCATCGGCTGGGCCAAGCCGGTGCTGTTCAACCCCGCCCGGCTCACCCGCAGGTTCCAGATGAAGGTTTCCGCCGCCATCATCGCCCTGGCCGGCCCCCTGTCCAACCTGGTGCTGTGCGTGGTGTTCATGGCCATCACCACCCTGGCCATCCGGTTCATGGCCCCCAGCCTGAGCGGGCGGATCCACCTGTACAACGCCGCTTTCAAGGGGCCCGAGGTGCTCATGGACATGGGCCTGGACACGGGCACGGTGGTGGTCCTGGGCCTGGGGGGCGCCCTGGTGCGGCTGAACATGCTCCTGGCCGCCTTCAACCTCATTCCCCTGGGGCCCCTGGACGGCGCCGGAGTCCTGGGCGGTTTCCTGCCCGACCGCCTGCAGTACCGGTACAACGCCTTCCGTTACCACCGGTTCTGGTTCTTCGGCCTCATGCTGCTCATGTACCTGGGTGTCCTGCGGTTCCTGCTGCTGCCCACCATGCTGCTTACGGAAGCCGTCCTGCAGCCCATCGTCCGCCTCATCCTGGGAGCCTAGCCACATGGAAGAAGAGAAACTCGAGCACAGCGCGCTCGCCGAGGAGGCCACCAGCGAAGAGCTGGAGCAGGAGTCCGCCACGTTCCTGGCCGCCCAGCGGCGCAGCCAGGCCATCTGGGAGGACCTGCCCAGGCGCCCGGGCCAGGACCCGGGTCATGACCGGCGACCGGCCCACCGGCCCCCTGCATGTGGGGCACCTGTTCGGCACCCTGGCCAACCGGGTGAGGATCCAGAACCTGGGGGCCACGGTGTTCATCCTCATCGCCGACTACCAGGTGCTCACCGACCGGGACACGGCCGAGGCGGTGGGCATCAACGCCCGGGAAGGGATCCTGGACTACCTGGCCGCCGGGCTGGATCCGGAGAACGGGCGCACCTTCATCTTCAGCCACAGCCACGTCCCCGAGCTGAACCAGCTGCTGCTGCCGTTCATGTCCCTGGTCACCACCGCCGAGCTGGACCGGAACCCCACCGTCAAGGACGAGATCCGGGCCGCCGGCCTGCGCCAGGTGAACACCCTGATGTACACCTACCCCATCCACCAGGCCGCGGACATCCTCTTCTGCAAAGGCAACGTGGTGCCCGTGGGCCGGGACCAGCTGCCCCACCTGGAGCTCACCCGCAAGATCGCCCGGCGCTTCAACGACCGGTTCTCCCCCAAGAAGCCCGTATTCCCGGTGCCGGACGCCCTCCTCAGCGACCTGCCCATGGTCCTGGGTACCGACGGCCAGAAGATGAGCAAGAGCCGCAACAACGCCATCCTGCTCAAGATGACCACCCAGGAGACGGCCAAGCTCATCAAGGGCGCCAAGACCGACACGGACCGGCACATCACCTTCGACCCCCAGAGCCGCCCGGAAGTGTCCAACCTCCTGCGCCTCATCAGCATCTGTACCGGCGAGGCCCCCGAGGCCGTGGCCGGGCGCATCGGCGACGGCGGCGGCGGCAAGCTCAAGGCCGAGCTTACCGAGGCCCTCAACGCCTACCTGGCCCCCCTCCGCGAGCGCCGTGCCCATTACGCCCGCGAGCCCGGCTACCTGAAGGACATCCTGCGCCGGGGCATCGAGCGCGCCCGCCAGGAAGGCATCGTCACCCTGCGGGAAGTGCGCAAGGCCATGCACATGGACCACGGCCTGGACTGACCGTGCACCCGGCCATGCGGGCCGCCCCAAAGTTTGCGAACGCCAACTTTCCGCCTTGACCGCGCCACCATTGCAGGTAGACTTGGTACTTCCGAGTCGGTTCCTTAGCTCAGCTGGTTAGAGCATCTGACTCTTAATCAGAGGGTCCAGGGTTCGAGTCCCTGAGGAACCACCAACAAATGCAGCACATAGGCCCACAAAATCCAGTGGGCCTTATTTTTTTGTCCTGCGTCAGCCTACATTGACTGCATGCACTTCGCGACAAATACCGACATCCCTAGGCCGGGGGAGGGGCGGCGATTGCCTGCCTTGAACAGGGTTGGAGGCCGAACAGGCAACATGAATCCGCCGGAAGACCAACTCCCCCCTTTGAGGGTTGGCCCTATGGGAGAAACGACGCAGAACGAAACTGAGTGGGTAAGGGTCCAGGGTTCGAGTCCCTGAGAAACCACCAAGAAACTAAAAATTTCACCCCACCCACCTTTGACGGAGCTTTTTCCCGGTCGTCACTCTATTGACACGGCTGACTTTAATTTTTCCCTATCTCACATATGTACTGGGAAAACGAGGAGGGGCTATCATCCGGTTATGGCAACTCCAGTCCAGGTCCAGGAAGAGGGCGCTTCTGGGACAATTCCTGTCCCAGAGGTTTGCTTCCGTGGTATGTACCCATTTCCAGAAGACGACTATCCTCTTCGTGGTGATCCCATGGGGGGTGGGTTGCCAGACACCTTAGGGGTTAGAGTGCCGATCGACATTAGGGTTGACAATAACAACATGGTCCGTCCAATCCCAATGGCAGGGATGACAGTGGCTCCGGGATCGATTAAATACCTCCATCCGAGGCACGTCCCCATGGGGTTCATGGAAGGAGCAACCGGCGACTCAGGTCTGGTCGTCTATTCAATCTTATCTTGTCATTTTTCTGGGAACCTAATACTTAATAAACCTAAACCCACCCATGGGGTTGTCTCACCAGCTAAGGAAATGCTTTTTTCAGATTATTTTGGTAACTTAATACTAACAAGGGATTCCTGGAAGAAGGTACCAAAATGCATTGGCTAGAGATTTTCATTCATCTTGAGCGGATAGGGTCTGAATTTACGACCCTTGGAGAGAATGACCTGAGTTTTGCTATCAATGATATTTTGGATAAAGTTTGGGAACGGCTCGATGAGCAAGATCGGCATTACCTTTGGGATGATCGAGGAATGATAAAAAATTCTGCCTCTTTGGACCACGTGCCGCTTCCTAAGCATATCGATATGATCTGGGGCTCTGTACACCAGCATAACGTCAAACGCAGTGAGTTTATATCAGAACATTTTCCAGCAGAGTTGTCAATAGCTGAAAAGGATATAAATCAAGAAATTATGAAGTCCTTAACTAAATTACTTGGCCCCAAAATTTCAGCTCAAGAGTGGCCCCCAAAAATGAGATCGATGAGCAAAAAACCTGTAATGGCTGATGTTCGATTAACCATAAAGGATGGGATGGGGTATATTATTAGACAGCCAATCACACCAGATTATAGCCTAACGGGATTTGGTGAACTTGAGTTAACCTCTTTTTTGAAAGCACTTGAACAAAAGAAGGTTATCGAAACACCAAATGATTTGGAAAATGTCAGAGTGTTCGATTATTCTGGGGAACCGTAATGGCTTACAGGAGGGGAATAAAATGATTTCTCAGGATGATGGAAAAGGGATCGAAAAGTTCAAGGAAGCAGATGAACCTGGTTCCAGGGTTAATCAACTAATTGGATCATGCCTTGTTGAGGCAGGATTGAGTTTTTCATCAACAAAGCTTAACGCAATGGAATCTAATGAAGAGCACCGAGTTTGGACGTTATTGTTCGGACTTAAAACAGAAAACGAAAAAAATGTAACAATCAAAGTGATTTTACAAATGAAACATTCAATTTTATTAAGTGTGCTGCCATTCTTGCGAAAAACAGAAGAAAGACAAGAAACTAGTTTGAATGCTTTGCGTGAATGGGTTGATGGAAGTATCCAATTTGTAAGAATTTACGGGCCAACTGCAGGTTTCCCATATTTTAGTTTCAGATCTTCAATCCCTACCGAAATTGATTTTATAGGGAAGATGGCTGTCAATGCTGCTTTTGGATCGGTGATGCAGGCCGCAACTGAGTTATTAAATAAATTCCCTGAGGATTTTGAATTTCCTGAAATACAATCACTCATGACATAACAGTATCTTGCCTCTTCAAATTCAAACCAAGTTCCGAAACTAAAATGGGTAGCCTAATACTTGGCGCCTAGGGAAGTTTGCCCTGATGGGACGAGAGCGGGAGTCGGCGGAGTTTTCTTCAAAGGGAAGGGCCGCCTGAGTCCCGTCAAGTGGTGTAGCAAGAGCGGCCAGCGAAGCGCCGCCGTACCCGTATGAGCAAATTTCAAATAAATGCTGCTGCTGATAGACCTTTGGCTGGGGCGGTGTGGGAAACGCGCCAGCGTTTTCCAGGCGGAGCCCGCGGGTGTTGGAAGGTTGTGGACCCGGAGGGCGCCCCGCAGGGGCGTTGACTGTGGACCCGAAGGGCGGGCCGGAGGCCCGTTCCGCGAAGCGGAATCCAGCGGGCAATCCAGCGGCCTTTCAATGCCCGCGCACCGCCCCGGCCGGGTGGGTCGCGACCCTGCCCAGGTTCCATCAGGCCCTCCCTTTCAGATACGGGAACGGCGCGGAGACCCATTCCGCATGCTGGTCCGCCAAAAGGCTGCCCAGTAAGCGCAGGACCGCAGCCCGGTTCGGGAAGATGCCAACCACGTCGGATCGGCGGCGCAGCTCTCGGTTCTCCCGCTCCAGCACGTTGGTCGAATGGATCTTTCGCCAGTCGTCTTTCGGAAAGTCCAGGTAGACCAGAACGTCCTCCACGGTGTCAACCGACTAATGAAATGAACCCCTTTCCGCCAAATGTTCTGAACCCCCTGGGTGTGAATGAGAGCGCGGGGATGGCCGGAGGGAGGGCGTAGCCCGACCGGAGGTCATCCCCGCGCGCCGCGGGCTCAGGGGGCCGCGGCTTCCCCCATGGGCACGACGCCGGAACGCCGCTTCTCGCGCAGGCGGTAGCTCTCGCCTTTGATGGTGACTACGTGGCTGTGGTGCAGGAGCCGGTCCAGGATGGCCGTGGCCACCACTGGATCGCTCAGCGCCTCGCCCCAGGACCCGATCGGCTGGTTGCTGGTGATCATCAGGCTTCCCTTTTCATAGCGCTTTCGGATCAGGTGGAAGAGCAGGTGCCCTCCCTGGCGAGCCATGGGCAGGTAGCCCAACTCATCCAGGATCAACAGGTGAGGGCGGCCGAACAGGGTCAGGGCATCGTCCAGGGCTCCGACGGCATCCGCTTTGGCCAGCTGCTGGACCAGGTCCGAGACGGCGATGAACCGGCAGGTGTAGCCCTGATTGATAGCCTTGCGGCCCAGGCCGATGGCCAGATGGGTTTTGCCCACCCCTGGCGGCCCCAGCAGCAGGACGTTGGTGGCGTTGGCGAGGTAGCGCCCGGTCTCCAGGTCCTGGATCAACCGGCGGTCCAGGCTGGGCTGCAGGGTGAAGTCGTAGTCCTCCAGGCAGCGGTTCAGGGGAAACCTGGCCATCTGGGTGCGCATCTGCGCCTGCTTGGCGTCCTTCTCGGTGACTTCCTCACCCACGACCAGGTCCAGGAAGTCCAGATAGCTGAGTTCCCGGCGTGATCCCTCTTCCAGGAGGGCGTTCAGCCGGGTCCTGGTTCCCAGCAGGCGCAAGCGGATCAAATGGCGTTCCAGGCGCTCCACCCGGGGATCTACCATGTCTCACCCCCGGCCACCTTGGCATAGGCATCCAGGGAGCGAACCACGCCCGCCGCCTCCTGGGCGGGGTAGGTGCGGCGGAACAGCCCCTCCAGGTGGCTTGGGTCCACCACGTCCTGATAGCGACCCGGTTGCAGTCGGTGCCTGGCCACCACCCGGCCCTGCCAGGTCACTTCCAGGACCTCCTCCTGGACCCGGGCCGTCACCATCTGGCCAGCCAATTCCCAGGGCACGCTGTAGCGGTTGGTCTCGACCTGCACTCGGGCGTCAAGGCTGACCCGCCGGTCCATGCGCTGCGTCACCCGGTAGGGCGGCACCCCCACCAGGGGGGCCAGGGTGGACACCTCCCGCAGGAACCGCTCCGCCGGGCGCTCATGGGTGGTGCCATGGATCCGCTGGTCCGCCACCTCCCGGGCCCACCACGCCAGGTGGGCTTCCAGGGCATCCCAGCTGGGGTAGATGCGCCGGCCCAGGGCGTTCCCTTTGACGTATTTCACCCCGCTTTCCACCTTGCCTTTGGTGCGAGCCCGGTAAGGCCGGCAGGCGCGAGGCCGGATCCCATAGTGGTCGCAGAAGGCCAGGAACTCGGGGTGGTACTCCGGCTCGTCGTCCTTCCAGTGCAGGACCAGGGCCCGGGCGTTGTCGACCAGGAACTCCTTGGGCGCGCCTCCGAAATGGCGCAGGCAGCTTTCCAGGCCCTCCAGCCAGTAAGCCTGGCGAAGACCTGGATAGAGGCGGGCGTAGGTCCGGCGGGAGAACCCAAGGGTGCCCACGAACACGAACACCTTGACCCGGAACTCGCCCACCACCAGCCAGCATTCTCCGAAATCCACTTGAAGCTGCCGCCCGGGCTCGGTCTCAAAGCGCAAGGTGGCCTGCTCCAGGGCACGGGTTTCCCGGCGCAGCACGGCCGTGGCCCGCTCCATGGTCCGGAGGCTGACCGATTGGCCCTGCTCGGCCAGTTCCTGCCTCAACACGTCACTGTTGCGCACCCCTTCCAGGAACCGCTTCCGGACCCAGGGCAGCACCTCCTTCAGGATGGGACGGCGGCCCATCGCCGGGGGCGGGGCCTCCTCGCCCCGCCGCAACCAATACCGGACCGTGTTGGGCACGATCCCCAGCTCCCGGGCAATGGCTTTGATGGCCCACCCACGCCGTTTCAACGCAAAGATGCCCCGAACGTCACCATCCTTGAGCATGGGCTCTCCTGGGGGGATTCCAGGACAGCGTGACAACTCCTCGATCGCCATGTCTCCTCCTTGGCGAAGGGGGGTTCAGAAGTTCTGGCGGTAGGGGGTTATTTTCTTAAGTCGCCCAACACTCCACGGCCTCGTCCAGCAGGGCTGCAAAGCTGGGATGCTTGCGCTGGGTGTCCAGGGACAGGGCCTTGAACCGCTTTATGGCTTCCTCCTTGTCCGGCGCCTGGAACGCCTGCTTCAGCCGGTCCAACAGCGCCTCCTGGGCGGCCTTGGGTAGCTTCACGGCGGCGTTCCGCATGAAATGCACCCGGCACCGTTGCCAGGACACCCCGTTCAGAACCCGCCGGACGGCTGCCTTCAGCCCGGTGTGGGCGTCCGACACCACCAGTTCCACACCGGTCAGGCCGCGCTTGACCAGGCTCTCCAGGAATCCGCTCCAGGCTGATTCCATTTCGCCATCGGCTACCTCAAGACCGAGCACCTCCCGGTAGCCCTGCTGATTCACCCCGATCGCGACCAGGACGGCCAGGCCCACCACTCGCTGACCTTCTCGGACCTTGGGGTACATCGCATCCAGCCAGATGTATCGGTAAGGCCCGTCCAGCGACCGCTCCCGAAAATCCGTCACCTCCGCATCCAGTTCCTTGGCCAGCCTGGACACCTCGCTTCTCGACATCCCTTTGGCCCCCATGGCCTCGACCAACTGCTCGACCTTGCGGGTGGAAACGCCGGCCACATAGGCTTCCGATACCACGCTGATGAAGGCCCGTTCCCAGTGCCTGCGCGGCTCCAGGAAGTCCGGAAGATAGCTCCCCTGCCGGAGCTTCGGGATTTTCAGGGCCATGGTGCCCAAGCGCGTCTCCCAGTCCCTCTCGCGGTATCCGTTCCGGGGGTTCTCCCGCAACGGCGAACGCTCCCCAGCCTCGGCCTGACAAAGGGCCGTGACGTCGCTGTCCATGATCCGCTCCAAGGTCGTCATCACGAGCTGGCGCAGGAAATCCCCGCTGCCTTCCTCCAAAGCCTTGCCCAGGGCCGCAAGGCCCTCCACACTGTCTCTGGCCATCGTTTTCTCTCCTATGCTGTTTCCGCAAAAACAAACATACGAGGTACGGTGGCCATCTGTCTGCCTACCCGGCTCTTACACCACTCCCTGGGACTCTATCTTCCTAACCGGCCAACTTTTAGGAGCCATGTACCTCTATCTCGCCACCCTGGATCTTCAGCAGAGCGGGGGAAGGCTTCCCCGCCTGCCTACCCTTCTAAGCAATTGAGGAAGTGGCTGTCCTTGAACCAGCGCATGCGAGCGGACCAGCACCGGCCCGACCTGGGTGGGGGCTCGGGTATGGGGAACCTGAAGAGTTCGGCCGGCCATGCGATTCTCATTACTATGGCCTTCCCGCTGATGCGGGAGCCCGGCAAGGAACGCTGGCAACTCCCGTTCGGCAACACCGTGCTGTTCTGAAGGCCTATGCCAAACCCCTTCGCCTTCCGGCTATCCCACCGCATTCCCAGCGGCTCGCCGTGGCCCTTTCGGCAGGCGGCCATGGTCATCCTGGCCTGGCATGGAAATAAAAGATAGAATCGTGTATTGGACGAATCTTTTCCAAGGTGTAGACTCCCCACGATTCCGAGCTTGATCCAGGGTCTTTTACTAGCTTGTGGAGATGGGCCAGGATCGGGGAACAGCATTCACGAAAGAGTTTCGAAGATGGTTAAGGTCGACGACGACGTGAAACTTATGCAGGAAGAATCCTTAGGCGGTCGACCGGGGGACGGGGTGGGGCTGGTCGGGTTGCCGGCGGACCTGGAGCCTGCACCGGATGGGTTGGGCGAGGCAGAGGTCGAACGCGGGCGTTCCAGCTATGGCTTCAACGAGCTGCCCGAGAAGAAACACAATCCGGTGTTGGAATTCCTTACCCACTTCTGGGGGCCAATCCCATGGATGATCGAGGCCGCGGTGGTGCTGTCCGCCTTGGTGGGCCACTGGGCGGACTTCGGCATCATTCTGGTGCTCCTTGTGGCCAATGCCGTGGTGGGATTCGGGGAGGAGTTCCAGGCCGGCAACGCCATCGCCGCCCTGAAGGAGAACCTGGCCCTGAAGGCCAGGGTCAGGCGCGATGGGGTCTGGCGCGATGTGCCTGCCCGGGACCTGGTGCCCGGCGACCGGGTCCGGCTGCGGCTCGGTGACATCGTGCCCGCGGACGCGAAGCTGCTGGAGGGCGACCCGGTGGAGGTGGACCAGTCCGCCTTGACGGGCGAGTCGCTCCCGGTCACGCGGAACACCGGCGAAGCGGTCTATTCCGGCTCGATCCTCAGGCGCGGCGAGATCGATGCGCAGGTTACGGCCACGGGCCGCGCGACCTTTTTCGGCAAGACCACCCAACTGGTCGAATCAGCCCACACCGTCAGCCACTTCCAGAAGGCGGTCCTGAAGATCGGCGACTATCGATCATTATCGCCGTAGTGCTGGTGATCGTGATCATCGGGGTCGCCCTGTTCCGCGGTGACATGTTCACCACAACCTTGCAGTTTGCCCTGGTGCTCACGGTGGCCGCCATCCCGGTGGCGATGCCGACCGTGCTTTCGGTCACCATGGCCGTCGGCGCGCGGCTGCTGGCCCGGAAGCAGGCGGTGGTCAGCCGGCTGGTGGCCATAGAGGAAGTGGCCGGCATGACCGTGCTGTGTTCCGACAAGACCGGGACCCTGACCCAGAACCGGCTCGCGCTCGGCGAACCATTCTGCCTCGGCGGCTT
>CAWFOJ010000146.1:0-8919 GCA_963816585.1 uncultured Holophagaceae bacterium
GATGGCTGGCCGAGCGCGAGGCCGAGCTGCTGCCTGTCCCCTATTACCATGTGGTCTTCACCCTGCCGGCGGCGATCGGCGACATCGCCCATCAGAACAAGGCGGTGATTTACGACCTGCTGTTCAAGGTTTCCGCCGAGACGAGCAATACGTAACGCAACGAGTACGTGCAGAAACAGGACCAATTGCCCAGGTCGTCCACCACCACCCCTTCGCTGCGCAGCCGCTCGATCTGCAGCATGGCCCCCCACCAGCGGCCGCGGCTGGGGACGTAGCCGCGGGCGTTGACGATGCGGTGCCAGGGCAGTTCCGTGCCTTCGGGCAGGCCCTTGAGCACCATTCCCACCTGCCGGGGGCGGCGCGGATAGCCCGCCATCCAGGCGATCTGGCCATAGGTGGCCACGGTCCCCCGGGGTACCATGGCCACCGCCTGGCAAACCGCCTCACGGAACGGCCGCGGTTCCTCCATCCGCGTCAGCGCCGGGCGGCTCCGGGCTTGTGGGCCACCGGCACCCGGCTGGAGAAGCCGCCCTCGTAGTCGTGCCAATGGTCCAGGTCCTCCTCCGGGAAAGCCCAGCACCAGTATCCGTCGCCCGAATCGAAATCCACCAGCCAGGGCCCCTTCACGTCCGGACCCAGGTCCCGCACCGCATCCGCCCAGGACTCCATGAGCGCCTCCAGGCGCGCCTGCAGGGATTCCACCCGGGAATCCTCCCCGTTGTCCTCGGCCGCCTGCAGTTCCTCGGCCATGCTCGAAGCCACTTCGAAGACCGGGCGGGTCACGGCCTTGACCTTCGGCAGCACCGCGCGGGCTTCTTCCAGGGTGAAAACTCGGGCCATGGACGCCTCCGGTGCTACATGATAATCACTTGATGCGAATTGTGCCCCTCCTCCCTTCCACCTCCGATCCGCTGCCCTGGGTCCCTTTCCCGGCGGTGGAACTGGCCTGGGCGGGTGGTTCGCACCCAGGCTGGGCCGGATCCCGGCCAACCTTCTCGCAGGTCCACGCTTTGCACTTGGCCCAGCAGCCCTGGGGCCCGGTCCTGGGAGAGACCGCCCTGGCGGCCCTGCGGGCCGTTCCAGGGGTGGACTTCCTGATCCTGGCGGCGCCGGAACCCCGGGACCGGTCCCAGGCCAGCGCCTTCCTGACGGTGCTGGAAGGCCTGCTGGAGGTGGCCCAGGGACAAGGCTTCAAGCTCGCCCTGCGGCCGGCGCCCGGAGCCGCCCCCGCCCTGGTCCGGCACCTGCGGGAGGCCAGGGGCGCCGCCGTGGGGTTCTGCTGGGACCCCCAGGTGGCCGGCGACCTGGATTGCATCTCGGACCGGCTGTTCTGCGCGGTGGGAGCGCCGGAGGACGATTTCCGGCCCATCCAGCGGCTGGGCTACCGCTGGAACCTGGCGATGCCGGCCGTGGACCCCGGGGCCTTCCTGGAGGCACGCGACCGGGTGGCCCGGGCGTTCCCCCCGGTGCTGTTTCCGGATCAGTCCGAAGGCGGGGGGGACGCTCCCGGGGAGGGCCACCCGTGAAGCCGATCCTGGTCATCGCCGGGGAGGCCTCCGGCGACCTGCACGGCGCCGAGATCCTGCGCGCCCTCAAGGCCCGCCGCCCGGAACTTCGCCTGGTGGGGGTGGGCGGCAGCCGCATGGCCCCGTACCTGGACCGTTCGCTGGCGGACGTGCGGGACCTTGCGGTGGTGGGATTCGTGGAGGTGCTGCGCCACCTGCCCGGGCTCCTGCGCCTGTTCCACCGGATCCTGGCGGCGGCCGCGGAGGAGGACATCGCCGGCGCCCTCCTCATCGACTACCCGGGGTTCAACCTGCGCCTGGCCAAGGCCCTGCGGCGGGCCATGCCGGGCATCCGCCTGCACCAGTACGTGCTGCCCCCAAGTGTGGGCCTGGAAGGCCGGACGGATCCCCGAGCTGGGCCGGACCCTGGACACCCTCTACTGCCTGTTCGACTTCGAACCCAGGCTGTTCCAGGGCTATCCGGTGGAGGCGATCTGGGTGGGCAATCCCCTGGTGGAGACGGTGCGGCCGGAAGTGGGCCGGCAGGCCTTCTTCCAGCTCACCGGACTGGATCCCCATCGGCCCCTGGTGGCCCTGCTGCCCGGGAGCCGGGCCGGGGAACTGGCCCGGCTCATGCCCCCCCTGGTGGGCCTGGTGCGGGACTGGCAGGCGCGGCCCGAACGCCGGGCGGTGCAGTGGGTGGTCCCGGTGGCGCCCACCCTGGACGAGGCGGCCCTGGACTCCCTGGTGGGCGCCGCCCCGGTGCGCCTGGTGACGGGGCCTGGGCTACGCCGCCCGGGCCAACGCGGACGCCGCCCTGGTCTGTTCCGGCACCGCCACCCTGGAAACGGCCCTGCTGGGCACCCCTTTCGCCATCCTGTACAAGCTGAACCCCCTGACCCTGTTCGCAGCCAGGCGGTGGGTGAAGATCCCCCGCTTCGGCCTGGCCAACGTGGTGGCCGGAGCCCAGGTGGTGCCGGAACTGCTCCAGGAGGAAGTCAACCCCAGGCGCCTGGGGGAAGAGCTGGCCGCCCTCCTGGACCCGGCCGTGGCGGCGGGGATGCGTGCGGAACTGGGGAAGATCCGCGCCCACCTGGGGCAGCCCGGCGCCGCGGGGCGGGTGGCGGATCATGTCATCTCCCGCATGGTCCCTTTGGAGCCGGCGTGAACGGAAGCTACCGCCCCGGCCTGGTGAAACCATAGCCGGCCAGCACCGCGTCCCAGTGTCCCTGGGCCTTGAGCAGGCGCTCCGCCACCAGGCGCAGCACGCCCATCCCGCCGGGCACCGGCACCACCCAGTGGGCCGCCGCCTGGACTTCCGGCACCGCGTCCTGGGGGCAACAGCCCAGGCCCACGGAGGTGAGCAGGGGCAGGTCCGCCAAGTCGTCCCCCACATGGGCCGCCTGGGCGGGGTCCAGTCCGTACTCTGGCGCACAGCTGGGCCAGCACCGGCTTCTTGTCCAGCTGCCCGACGATGCAGTCCTCCACCTGCAGGTCCGCGGCCCGCTGCCGGGTGGCCGGCGCGGCCAGCCCGGAGATGAAAGCCACCCGGATTCCGGCCCGCTGCAGCCAAACGATCCCGGCGCCGTCGCGCACGTTGAAGACCTTGCCGTGGGTGGGCGTGTCGCCATAGTGGAGCGCCCCGGTGGTGAGAACGCCGTCCACGTCCGTGCACACCAGCCGGATTCCCTTGAGACGCGCTTCCAAGGATTGCATGTGGACCTCCCTCCCACCAGAATACGGTCAGGGGGCGCCCAGCCCCGGTGGTCCCTGCGCCTTCCTGCATCCTTGACATTCTGCTAGAGGGTAATATTATTTTTTCATCCTTTAATGGGCAAGATGCCCCTCCGACTTTTTTGCAAAGGTTGTTGTGCCACTTGGTAATCTGCTCCTGGTTTCCGGCCTGTCCCTAGGCAGTCTCATCCTCCTGCGGCGGATCGTGCTGCAGGCCCGGGGCGGCTCCCCTGGGGACGATCTGGCCGCGCTCCGGGCGGCCGGAGCCCAGATCGTGGACGTGCGCACCCCCGCCGAGTTCGACCAGGGGCATGCGCCCGGAAGCGTCAACATTCCCCTGGACCAGGTGCGGGACCGGCTCCTGGAGATCGACCCGGTCCGGCCGGTGCTGCTGTGCTGCGCCACCGGCGCCAGGGCCGGACGGGCCAAGGCGCTGCTGGAGCGGGCCGGCTATGCGCGGGTCCACAACGCCGGGTCCTGGACGCGTTTCAATTGACCAGACAGGGGGTTCCCATGCAGTCGACCGTGCAATGGCAACAAGGCTTGGCCTTCACCGCCCACCAGGCGGGGCACCAGATCCCCCTGGACGCTCCCGTGGCATCGGGCGGCCAGGACAGCGGCGCCAGCCCCAAGGGCCTCCTGCTCTCCGGCCTGGGGGGCTGCACCGGCATCGACGTGGTGTCCATCCTGGAGAAGATGCGGGTGCCCCTGGAGGCATTCCAGGTCCAGGTGGACGCCGAGCTGACCGAGGAACACCCCAAGGTGTTCAAGCGCATCCACATGATCTATCGGTTCCAGGGCAAGGACCTGCCCATGGCGAAGCTGGAGAAGGCCGTGACCCTCTCCATGGACCGCTACTGCGGGGTCTCGGCCATGCTGGCCAAGGCCGCCCCCATCACCTGGGAGATCCAGATCAACCCTTGACTATCCCCGCCTGCGGGCCGGCCGCCCCGGTCTGCCGGTTCCGGCGGCCCTGGGGCGCCGGGGGCGCGGGGCCGCGCCTTCCTTGCGCCGGGAAGGCTTCAGCCCTTCACCCGGATCCAGGATGCGGCGTACCTTGGCCACCTCCCCCTCCTGCTCGCCCTTCTCCCGTTTGCGGAAGGCGAAGCGGATGGGGGTGCCGATGAAGCCGAACTCCTCCCGCAGGCGGTTCTCCAGGTAGCGCTGGTAGCTGAAATGCAGGTCCCGGTCGGTGTTGGTGGCGATCACGAAGCTGGGCGGGCGGGTGCCCACCTGGGTCATGAAGTAGAGCTTGGGCAGCTTGCCGTCCACCGCCGGGGGCGACATGCGCTCCACCGAGTCGCGCAGGAACTGGTTGAGCTTGCCGGTGCCCACGCGCAGGGCATGGGCGTCGGCCACCCGGCGGATGAGCGGGAAAAGCTTGCTCACCCGCTGTCCGGTCAAGGCGGACACGAAGATCATGGGCGCGTGCTGCAGGAAGCCCAGGTCGCTCCTGAGCCTCTCCTCGAATTCCAGGACCGTGAAGGTGTCCTTCACCACCAGGTCCCACTTGTTGACCACCAGGATCACCGCCGCGCCCGCTTCCTGGGCGTAGCCGGCGATGACCGCGTCCTGGTGGGCGACCCCTTCGACCGCATCCAGCAGGAGCAGGGACACGTCGGCCCGGGCCATGGCCTGCTTGGCCTTGAGGATCGAGAGCTTCTCCGCCCCCTCGTGGGTCTTGCCCTTGCGCCGGATCCCGGCGGTGTCGATGAGGCGGAAGACCCGGTCCTCCATGGCGAATACCGTGTCCACCGTATCCCGGGTGGTGCCGGCCACCTCGCTCACCAGGCTCCGTTCGTAGCCCAGCAGCTTGTTGGTGAGGGAGGACTTGCCCACGTTGGGCCGGCCGATGATCGCGAACCTCAGCTCCTCCTCGGGAGCGTGGGCCTCCGCCTCCTCGGGGGTGCGGTGGAACGGCAGCCGGGCCCGGATGGCCTCCAGCAGTTCCGGGTACCCGTCCCCGTGGCTGGCGGAGATCACGTGCACCCCGTCGAAGCCCAGTTCGTAGAAGGCGCCATCCGGAGCGCCGCCGCGCACCCCGTCGATCTTGTTCACCGCCAGGAGCACCGGCTTGCCCCGGAGGCGCAGCCGGGCCGCGATCTCCGCGTCCAGGGGGTTCCAGCCCTCCCGGGCGTCCACCAGCAGCACCACCGCGTGCGCCTCGGCCACGGCGGCCTCGGCCATGCGGGTGATGCCCTGGGTGATCGCGTCCTCGCCCTGGAAATCCAGCCCGCCGGTGTCCACCAGCTCGAAGACCTCCTGGGGCTCCCCCTGCTCCGAGAGGCAGGTGACCCGCCCGTAGCTACGGTCCCGGGTCATGCCGGGCAGGTCGTGCACCAGGGCCGCCCGGGAGCGGGTCAGCCGGTTGAACAGTGTGGACTTGCCCACGTTGGGGCGTCCACAGAGGGCGACGAGGGGAAGTTTCATGATGTGGGGAAGAAAAAAGCGCCCGATGGGCGCTTCATTTTGATTGGCGGGGCTGACGGGGCTCGAACCCGCGACCTACGGCGTGACAGGCCGTCACTCTAACCAACTGAGCTACAACCCCCAGGAATTGCTTGGTCCAGCTTTCAAAAGAACGTGTCTGGTGGGCGATGACGGGCTCGAACCGCCGACATGCTGCGTGTAAGGCAGCTGCTCTACCGACTGAGCTAATCGCCCGTATCGCCGAACCGAAAGTCTCCCACGGCCGCCACCTGGAGTCAAGTTCAAAAGCCGAGCTTGAGCAACGGGAAGGATCTTGCAAGAATCGTAGTTCACCTGCAAGCAGTCATTTCTCAGATGTACTCCGGCGGTTCCCATATTTCAGAGCAAAAAGTAGGTTTTGGGGGGGATTCGTGTTTCCCGATGTGATGGCATCGATCTGGCAATTCGGCCTCCTGGCGTCCAGTGGACACGAGGCGCCCAAGGGCTTCATGGACGCACTTCCCGACCCCATGAAGCTCGACCCGGGCACCCTGCTGTTCGTCATGGCCCTGGTCACCTGCCTGTACCTCTTCCTGAAGGCGGTTTTCTTCCGGCCCATGGTGCAGCTCATGGACGGCCGCGAAGCCGACATCCAGTCCGGCGCCGCCAAGCGGGCCGAGGCGGCCGCCCTGGTGGAAGCCCGCCAGGCCGAGTACCAGGCCCGCCTGCGGGACCTGCGGGCCAAGGCCTTCGAGCACCGCAAGGCCCTGGCCGCCGCCGCCGGCAAGGAGAAGCAGGCCCAGCTGGAGCAGGCCCGCCAGGAATCCGCCGAACACCGCAACACCGCCCTCGCCCAGCTCAAGGCCGCCCAGGAGGCGGCCAAGGCCGACCTGCTCACCCAGGTGGAGGCCCTGTCCGAATCCATGGTCCAGCATCTCCTCCCCCAGGCCTGACCCGATGAACGCGAGACGATCCGCCCTTTTCGCCCTCCCCGTCGCCCTGATGCTGGCCCTGGGCGCCGTTCCCATGCGGGCCCAGGCGCCCGCCGGGCCGGCGCCCCAGGTGGAGGCCGCCCCGACCGCGGCGGGCCATCCGGCAGCCCCGGAAGGGGAGGAAGGACATGCCCACCATCCGCAGGTGACGCTGCTCGGCCACCCCCTGGGCCGGGGCGCCCAGTTCGCCATCATGGTGTTCAACTTCATCCTGTTCGCCGGCCTGCTGGTGATGCTCCTGAAGGGAGCCCTGTCCTCGGCCTTCAAGGCCCGCACCAAGGAGCTGGAGGACAAGCTGTCCCAGGCGGAGCGGGACAGGGCCGAAGCAGAGGCCCGGATCCGCGAGCTGGAGGCACGCATGGCCGGCCTCCAGCAGGAACTGGAAGGAATCATGGGCAAGGCGGAGGCGGAGGCGGAGACGGAGAAGGGGCGGATCCTGGAGTCCGCCCGGGCCGAGGCGGCCCTGATCCGGGACCAGACCCGGACCGAGATCGAATCCCAGCAGCGCCAGGCGGAAGCGGAACTGCGCGCGCTGGTGGCGGAACTGGCCGTGGCCGGGGCCGCCCGGCGCCTGGAGGCCCGGGTGCGGGGGGACCTGGCCGACCGGGTGATGGACCGGGCCATTGAAGAAGTCGGAGGTGCCAAGTGAGCAATCGCCTCGTGGCCCGGCGGTACGCCAAGGCCCTTGCCGGGATCGCCGAGGACCAGGGCAGCCTGGCCCAGATCCAGCGGGAACTGGCCGCCGTGGCCGGCCTGGTGCGCGGCAACCCGGACCTGGAGCGCCTGGCCTTCTATCCGCTCCTGGGCCCCGGCCAGAAGGCCGCGGCCCTGGACGCGGTGCTGGCGGCCGCGGGCGTCAGCGACACCCTGCGCAAGTTCTTCCGGGTGGTGGCCGCGGCTGCGCGCCTGAACCTCATCTACGACCTCACCGCGGCCTTCGACCAGCTGGTGGATGAGCGCATGGGGGTGGTGGAGGCCCAGGTCTCCGCCGCCCAGCCCCTTTCCGAGATCCAGGGCGCCGCCCTCGCCGCCGCCCTGGCCCGCCGCACCGGCAAGACCGTGAAGATCAGCTGGCGCCTCGACCCCTCCGCCCTCGGCGGGGTCAAGGCGCAGGTGGGCTCCACCGTCTACGACGCCACCCTCCAGGGCCAGCTGCGCCAGCTCAAGGCCCGTCTCCTTTCGGCATAACCCCTTCCCGGACCTTCGGAGGAATTCATGGACATCCGCGCGGAAGAAATTTCCCGCATCATCCGCAGCCAGATCGAGGGCTTCGACGCCCAGGCCGACGTATCCGAGATCGGGACGGTCATCAGCGTCGGGCGACGGCATCGCCCGGGCCTACGGCCTGGAGAAGGTCATGGCCGGCGAGCTGCTGGAGCTGCCCCACGGCGTGATGGGCCTGGCCTTCAACCTGGAGGAGGACAACGTCGGCATCGTCCTGCTGGGCGAGACCATCGCCATCAAGGAAGGCGACACGGTCAAGCGCACCGGCCGGATCATGTCGGTGCCGGTGGGCCCGGCCTTCGTGGGCCGGGTGGTGGACGCCCTGGGCAACCCCATCGACGGCAAGGGCCCCATCCAGACCACCGCAGCGCAGCCCCATCGAGCGCATCGCCCCGGGCATCGTCGACCGCGAGGGCGTCAAGCAGCCCATGCAGACCGGCCTCAAGGCCATCGACGCCATGATCCCCATCGGCCGCGGCCAGCGCGAGCTGATCATCGGCGACCGCCAGACCGGCAAGACCGCCGTGGCCCTGGACACCATCATCAACCAGAAGGGCACGGGCGTCATCTGCATCTACGTGGCCATCGGCCAGAAGCGCTCCACGGTGGCCCAGGTGGTGAAGACCCTGGAGGAGTACGGCGCCATGGAGCACACCATCGTCGTGGCCGCCACCGCCTCCGACCCGGCGCCGCTGCAGTTCCTGGCCCCCTATGCCGGCGCGGCCATGGGCGAGTACTTCATGCGACGGACCAACGGCGAGCCCGGCCATCGCGCCTGATCATCTACGACGACCTGTCCAAGCAGGCCGTGGCCTACCGCCAGATCTCCCTGCTGCTGCGCCGCCCGCCCGGCCGCGAGGCCTACCCCGGCGACGTGTTCTACCTGCACTCGCCGCCTGCTGGAGCGCGCCGCCAAGCTCGTCCGACGGCCCGGGGCGGCGGCTCGCTGACCGCCCTGCCGATCATCGAGACCCAGGCCGGCGACGTCTCGGCCTACATCCCGACCAACGTCATCTCCATCACCGACGGCCAGATCTTCCTGGAGATCGGACCTG
>CAWFOJ010000147.1:0-22029 GCA_963816585.1 uncultured Holophagaceae bacterium
CAACGAGGATCAGGAAATTGTCCACTCCCTCGTGGCGAAGGCCAAGGCCGAGGGGCGCAATGGCTTGACGGCCCATTCGGAGAGTCGCCCCCCTGCGGCCGAACTCGCGGCGACGGCGCAGTTCCTGGAACTGGGGGCTGCCGTCGGGGCGCACGCGCACATCGTGCACCTGACGACGCCGCGCGGCTACCAACTGGTCGACCACTATGCGGCCGATGGCTTTCGTGCGACGGCTGAACTGTGCGTGCACCACCTCTGGTTCGATCCCGACACGGACGGTGCGACCCTGGGTGCACGAATGAAGGTGAACCCGCCCATTCGTCCGGGCCAGATCGAACCGCTTTGGCGTGAGGTTCTCGCCGGACGGGTCGCTTTTGTCAGCTCGGATCATTCCAGCTGGCCGATAGACAATAAGTTCACACCCTTGATCTTCGATGCGGGCGCCGGCGTGCCGGGGCTGGAGACTTTGCTGCCGGCCTTCTACACCGGCGCCGAGCGGCGCGGGCTGGACGCGGCCGTCCTGACCGTTCGGCAACTATGCGAGCGCCCGGCGAAATTCTTCGGCCTCTGGCCCAGAAAGGGCGCGATCAAGCTGGGCGCGGATGCAGACCTCACCATCCTATCCAATCGGCCGCAGGTCTGGAATTCCGCGAAGGCGCATGACGAACTCCGTTGGAGCCCCTTCGACGGTCGTGAATTCAGCGTCACGGTCTCACGCACCTACCTGCGCGGCGCTCTCGCCTGGGACGGCGGGGAAGTCGTCAACGCACCCGGCTCTGGGCAGTATGTCCCCCGCGGCAAGACCCGGTGGTTCAACTAGCCAAGGAGGATTCGATGGCCCTTATCACTCCCGACACCAAAGGCGTCTTCGTCATTGCAGTGACCCCGTTCCAGGAGAACGGCGCGATCGACTACGCCAGCATCGACCGAGCGGTGGACTTCTATTTCGAAAAAGGCGTGGATGGCCTGACGGTCCTCGGCATGATGGGCGAGGCGCCGAAGCTCACCCAGGGCGAATCCATCGAGGTGACGCGCCGCGCCCTGCGACGTTCCAAGGACAAGCCGGTCGTCGTCGGAGTTTCCGCCCCGGGGCTGGCCGCCATCGGCGAGCTGTCGAAAGCTGTGATGGATCTGGGGGCCGCAGGCGTGATGGTCGCACCGCCGTCGTCTCTGCGCACTGATGAACAAATCATTACCTATTACGGCAACGTGGTCGAAACCCTAGGCCCGGAGGTTCCGATCGTTCTGCAGGATTTCCCTCTTTCAACCGGCGTGCAGATCTCATCCAGGACACTTGGCACTATCCTTGAAGCTCATCCAAGCGTGGTCATGCACAAGAATGAAGATTGGCCGGGCCTGCAGAAGATCACCGACCTCCGCCAAGCCGAAGCCAGGGGCCGTCGCAGGGTGTCCATCCTGTGCGGCAATGGAGGTTTTTTTCTCCCCGAAGAGATGCAGCGCGGTGCGGACGGGGCGATGACGGGCTTTGCCTATCCGGAGATGATGGTCGATGTGGTCCGCTTGAGCCGCGAAGGCAGAGTGGAAGAGGCGCATGATGTGTTCGACGCGCACCTGCCGTTGATGTGCTACGAGCAGCAGCCAGGCCTCGGCCTCGCGGTGCGGAAATATGTCCTGGCCAGGCGCGGGGCGATCGCCAGTGCCGCGCAGCGTCGTCCTGGCGCACTCCTGAGCCCGCTGGCGGCCAAGGAAGTCGACCGGATCCTGGCACGCCAGGAAGCCAGACGCGCGGCCTGGAAATAGGCCAGTCACTCTCGATCCTGTTCTGCCTGGCGTCCGGGTCGGGATGCGCGACGGGCATGGTCACCGCGGTGTCGAATCCGCGCAGCTGATAGGCCCTGGACTGACTATAATTTGTCAAATCCTGATGAGGCGTATCTCGTTTTTCAGCAGCCGGAGGGCTCCATGAAAAAATGGAAATTCCTGATTCCCCTCCTGGTCGCCTTCGCTCTTGCGCTGGTGCCGGCCCCGGCCGGCCTGGCCCATTACGCCTGGCTCTACTTCGCCCTGTTCGCCGCGGTGATCGCGGCCCTGGTCCTGGAGCCGCTGCCCGGCGGGGCCATCGGCCTGCTGGGGCTCACCGTGGCGGTCCTGCTGTCCCGGTGGGTGCTGTTCAGCCCCGACCAGCTGGCCAAGCCCGGCTTCAGCGCCCCCAGCGCCGCCTTGACCTGGGCCCTTTCCGGTTTCGCCAACCCCACGGTCTGGCTCATCTTCGGGGCTTTCATGTTCGCCCTGGCCTACGAGAAGACCGGGCTGGGCCGGCGCATCGCCCTGGTCCTGGTGAAGCTCATGGGGCGGAGCACCCTCACGCTGGGCTACGCGGTGCTGGGGGCCGACCTGCTCCTCGCCCCCTTCACCCCTTCCAACACCGCCCGCAGCGGCGGCACCATCTTCCCGGTCATCAGCCACCTGCCGCCCCTGTACGATTCCAGGCCCAACGATCCCTCCATGCGGCGGATCGGGACCTACCTCATGTGGGTGGCCGTCGCCTCCACCTGCGTGACCAGCTCCCTGTTCCTCACCGCCCTGGCGCCCAACGTCCTGGCGCTGGAACTGGTCCGGAAGACGGTCAACGTGGACCTCCACTGGATGCCCTGGCTGCTGGCGGCGCTCCCGGCCTGTCTCCTGCTCCTGGCCGTCGTGCCGCTCCTCGCCTACTGGCTGGAGAGGCCGAGCGTGAAGGGCGGCTCCGAGGTGCCCCAATGGGCGGCCCGGGAACTGGCCCGGATGGGGGGGCTGACCGTGAAGGAGATCCTCCTGCTGGTCTATGTGGCCTGCGCCCTGGCGCTCTGGATCTTCGCGGACGCGTTCATCAACCCGACCACCGTGGCCCTCATGGTCATCGGGGCGATGCTGGTGACCCGGGTGATCACCTGGGGGGACATGATGCTGCACAAGGACGCCTGGAACACCTACGCCTGGTTCGCCACCCTGGTGGCGCTGGCCGACGGGCTGTCCCGGGTGGGTTTCATCCAGTGGTTCGCCGCCTCCGTGGGCCGCCACCTGGGCGGGCTCAGCGTCATGGGCGCCCTGGTGGCCCTCCTGCTGGTGAACTTCCTGCTCCACTACCTGTTCGCCAGCGTCACCGCCCACGTCACCGCGGTGCTTCCAGTGCTCCTGGCGGTGGGGGCCGCCATCCCCGGCATGCCGGTGGAGCACATGGCGCTCCTGCTCTGCCTCCAGCTCGGCATCATGGGGGTGATCACCCCCTACGGCACGGGACCCAGTCCGGTGTACTTCGGCTCGGGCTTCCTGCCGGGACCCATCTACTGGAAGCTGGGGACCATCTTCGGGGCGGTCTACATGGGGGCCTTCTTCCTGCTCACGGTGCCCTGGGTGATGATCCGCTGAACCTGGGGCGGCCGTTCCCGCTCCGCTGGGAACCATCACATCGGGCGGGTCATTTCCCGACCCCGTAGCGCTGGCGCAGGTCCTTCTCCTCCCGCTGGAGCCGCTCGGCGCGGGCCTGCAGGCCCGCGGCCTGGGCCGTGACGTCGGAGGCGGGGGCCCCCGGGGCCGTGAGCGAATCCCGGACGGAATGCAGGAGGGCGATGCTGGCGTCCAGGGAGGCCAGGCTTTCCTGGTGGAAGGCGGCGCACGGGGCGGGGGGGACCAGGGCGGCCAGGGCCGCCCGGGCCGATTCGGCCTGGCGGATCATGTCGTCGAAGCCGGAGGTGTCGCCCTTGGAGAGGGTGTCCATGAGGCCCTTGGCCAGGTCTTCGGGACCGCCGGCCATCTGGCCCGGCTGGATGCGGTCCAGGGCCTGGAAGTAGCCTGCCACCGCGACCCGGGCAGGATCCGGGACGGCGGCGGGGGCCGGCGGAGCGGCGGCGGGGGCCGGAACGGCGGCCGGGGGCGGCGAGGCCGGGGCCGCCGGCGCAGGCGGCACCGCGATGCCCGGGTAGGCCTGGGGAACGGCCGGCGCAGAGGGTTGGCCCGCGGGGAGCGACTGGGCCGCGGGCGTCCCCGGCGGCGCCGGAGCCATGGGCTCCCGGGCGGATTCCCGCCCCAGGAGGAAGGCCAGGGCCAGGACGCAGGCGCCCAGGCCTGCCCAGAGCCCCACCAGGGTTCCCCTTCCCACCTCGACCTTGGCCACGGAAGCTCCCGGCTCGGATGATTGCATGGTAGCGCGGGAAACCATCCGCGGCAGGCGCCGGTCTTGGAAGAACTGCCACCCTCGCGGGAATCTGTCGTAACATGATGGCTACCTAATCGTTTATCTAATTCCATATGGGGGCACCTGATGCTGGACCCGGGAATGCGATTGCCGTTTTTCGATTCGTCGGGAGAGCGCCTCCGGGCCGGGCGCCGCGGGCACGGACCGGGAATGCCCGGGGAGCAGGCACCATGATCACCACCACCCTCGTGCTGTTCCCGATCGCCATCGTGGCCGGAGTGATGGGCGCCATCCTGGGCCTGGGCGGCGGCATCATCATCGTGCCGGCCCTGACCCTGCTGTTCGGGGTGCCCATGCGCACCGCCGTGGCCGCCTCCACCGTCTCCATCATCGCCACCTCCACCGGCGCGGCCGTGGCCTACCTGAACGACAAGCTCACCAACATCCGGGTCGCCATGTGGCTGGAGATGGGCACGGCCACCGGGGCCACCACCGGGGCGCTGGTGGCCGGCTACCTGAACCAGCGGTTCCTGTTCATCCTGTTCGGCGCGCTGCTGGGGTACTCGGGCTACAACATGCTGAGGGCCCGCGGCAAGGACCGGGCCCGCACGGTGGTGCCGGACCGGGTCTCCAGGCGGCTCCGGCTGGCCGGCTCCTACCATGACCAGGCCCTGGACCGGCAGGTGGACTACCAGGTGACCCACAGCGTCCCGGGGCTGATCATCATGTATTTCTCCGGCATCGCCGCCGGGCTGCTGGGGATCGGCGCCGGGATCTTCAAGGTGCCGGCCATGGACCAGGTGATGGGCATGCCGTTCAAGGCCTCCACCGCCACGTCCAATTTCATGATCGGGGTCACCGCGGCCTCCGGGGCGGTGGTCTACTTCGCCCGCGGCGACGTCAAGCCCCTGGTGGCGGGGCCGGTGGTGCTGGGCGTGCTCGTGGGGGCGCTGATCGGGGCCCGGCTGATGGTCCGGATGAAAGGGACCACGGTGCGCCGGTTGTTCATTCCTCTGATTCTCTACACCGCCGTCATGATGATCTACCGGGGAGTGGTGCACCGATGAGCCAGGAACTCCAGGGAACCACGAAGGTATTGGCGGTCGAGCGCATCCTGGCCAGGGTCCTGCGCCTCGGGTCCATCGCCGCCGGCGTCATGCTGGCCATCGGCATCGGCACCATGCTGCTCACCGGGTCTCCGTTCGCGGTCCGGCTGATCACGGCGGGGCTGATCATCCTGCTGCTCACCCCGGTGCTGCGGGTGATGGTGGCCACGCTGGTGTTCCTCCGGGAGCGGGACTGGCTGTTCGCCCTGTTCTGCCTGGTGGTGCTGTGCGCCCTGGCCGCCGGGGTGAAGCTGGGGCTGGTCAGCTAGCACCTGCATGGACTGGTAAAAAATGAGAATGGATTTGAATCTTCTTAATCGGCGTCCATAATAGGGCGCCTTTCCCAGGAGCTGCCATGTCCGAAGCGTCCGTGATGGAAACCAGGACCTATCGCAAGGTCGATTGGCGCCTGATCCCGTTCCTGTTCCTCTGCTACATCCTGGCCTACCTGGACCGGGTGAACGTGGGGTTCGCCAAGCTCCAGATGTCCAAGGACCTCGCCCTGAGCGACGCGGCCTTCGCGGCGGGAGCGGGGATCTTCTTCATCGGCTACTTCTTCTTCGAGGTGCCCAGCAACGTCCTCCTGAAGAAGTACGGGGCCCGGGCCTGGATCGCCCGGATCATGATCTCCTGGGGCATCATCTCCGGCCTCATGCTGTTCGTGAAGGGGCCCTGGTCGTTCTACGTGATGCGGTTCCTGCTGGGCATCGCCGAGGCGGGGTTCTTCCCGGGGATCATCTTCTACCTCACCCTGTGGTACCCCTCCCGCATGCGCTCCACCCGCACCGCCCTGTTCGTTTCGGCCATCGCCGTCTCGGGCGTCGTGGGCAATCCCATCTCCGGCGCCATCATGGACTCCCTGAGCGGCGCGGCGGGCCTGGCCGGGTGGCAGTGGCTGTACCTCATGGAGGGCATCCCGTCCATCCTGGTGGGCATCTGGGTGTTCTTCTACCTGGACAGCAGCATCCAGGAGGCCAAGTGGCTCGGCGCGGAGGAGAAGGCCCTGCTGGAGCGCAACCTGTCCGCCGAGGAGCGGCACAAGACCGAGGCGCGCCTGTCCGACGCCTTCAGGAGCGGCAAGGTCTGGGCCCTGTGCGCCATCTACTTCACCCTGATGATCGGCCTGTACGGCATCTCCTTCTGGCTGCCCACCATCGTCAAGGCCTTCGGAGTCAAGGGCTACTTCGAGGTGGGGCTGATCACCGCCATCCCCTACGCGGTGGCGGTGGTGGGGATGATGATCCTGAGCCGGAGCTCCGACCGCACCGGGGAACGGCGCATGCACTACGTGTACAACGTCCTGGTCGGGGCCCTGGCGCTGGTCCTGTGCGGGCTCAGCGCCGGGCACCCCTACCTGAACATCCTGTTCCTGTCCATCGGCACCCTGGGGGTGATCGGGTCCATGCCGATCTTCTGGCCCATCCCGTCCGCCTTCCTCACCGGCACGGCGGCCGCGGCGGGCATCGGCCTGGTGAACTCCATCGGCAACCTGGGCGGCTACGTGGGGCCCCAGGTGCCCATCTGGATCAAGGCCGTCTCCTCCAATCCCTCGGCGGCCCTGTACTTCATCGCCCTGGCCATGTTCGTGGGGGCGGTCATCACGTTCTTCGCCATTCCCCGGGACCTGTACGTGCGGGTTGGGCAGGCGCCCGAGCGGACGAAGCAGGGCGGGAAGGTCACCGCCTGAGGGTATGATTGCCCGCTGATGGGCTTGTCCAGGGGGTCTGGCGTGCGCGATGCGGTAATAGAGCTTCTCGATCTGGCCGGCATCCAGGTGGGGGGGGCCGGCCCTGGGACATCCAGGTGCACAACCCTGGCTGGTCCCAGCGAGTCTGGCGGGACCGGAACCTGGGGCTGGGGGAGTCCTACATGGAAGGCTGGTGGGACTGCCCCCAGCTGGACATGTTCTTCCACCGCCTGCTGGCCTCCGGCGCGGAAGAGCGCCTGAAGGTGACGCCCCGGCTGGTCCTGCGCACCCTCTGGCACCGGCTGTACAACTTCCAGACCCGGATCCGGGCCCGCCAGGTGGCGGTCCGCCATTACAACCTGGGCAACGACCTGTACCGGGCCATGCTGGATCCCACCCTGACCTACAGTTGCGGCTACTGGCAGCGCGCCGGGACGCTGGAGCAGGCCCAGCTGGACAAGATGGCCCTGATCTGCGGGAAGCTTGGCCTGCGGCCGGGCATGCGCCTCCTGGACATCGGCTGCGGCTGGGGCGCGCTGGCCCGGTACGCGGCGGAGCGCCACGGCGTCCAGGTGCTGGGCCTGACCCTGTCGGAGCCCCAGCAGGAGGTGGCCCAGGCGGAGTGCGCCGGGCTGCCGGTGGAGATCCGGGTGCAGGACTACCGGGACCTGCATGAACAGCCGTTCGACCGGGTGGTGTCCGTGGGCATGTTCGAACACGTGGGTCACAAGAACTACCGCGTCTTCATGGAACAGGTGGGCCGGCACCTGGCTGGCGACGGCATCGCCCTCCTGCACACCATCGGCGGGAACCTCACCCGCCCGGCGGGGGATCCCTGGATCACCCGGTACATCTTCCCCAACGGCGAGATCCCCTCGGCGGCCCAGATCAGCCGCGCGCTGGAAGGGCGGTTCGTCATGGAGGACTGGCACAACTTCGGGGCGGACTACGACCGCACCCTGATGGCCTGGCACCGGAACTTCGCCGAGCATTGGCCGGCGCTCCAGGGCTCTTTCAGCGCGCGCTTCCGGCGCATGTGGGACTACTACCTGCTCTCCTGCGCCGGAGCCTTCCGCGCCCGCGCCATCCAGTTGTGGCAGATCGCCTTGAGCCAGCGGGGCATTCCCGGGGGCCTGCGGACCCGGGACCTGGCGGAGGCGGACCGGGAGTCAAGGCTCGAGGGGGAACGGGCCGGGGCGTGACGGGAGCGCCCGGCCTGGCCTGCCGCGCCGGGCTCACGGCGCCAGCGGCCGGGCCCGCAGGTCCGCCACGCCGTTGGCCCGCGCCTGGCTGCGCCAGCCCCGCTCGCCCACGAACCGGAACAAGCGGACCCAGAGCCCGAACGGCAGGCCTGGAATGGGACTGCGGTCCACCAGGGCGGAGGCTTGCGGCGGGACCGGCCGGCCCGCGGCCAGGGCCTCCGCCGCCAGGTCCAGGGCCTTGACCACGTGGGCGACGGGCGGCCGCGCCAGGCCGCGCCCCGGGCGCAGCGGCAGGCCCGAGGAGAGGGCTTCGCCGGCGCCCAGGGCCAGGCTCCCGGCCCAGGCCATGCCGCTCGCCGCCGCGAAGCGGGCGCAGATGGCGATGGCCAGTCCGTTCTGACGCGCTTCCGGGAAGCCGTTGTTCACCAGCGCCGCCAGGCCTTTGCCCCCCAGCGGCCGCTTGGCCAGGTGTTCCAGGGCCAGGGTGGCCAGGAACGGAAGGCTGTCGATGTAGAGGGGGAAGGCCAGGAGGATCAGATCGGCCCGCTCCGCGGCCTGGAACAGCCGCTCCTGGCCCGTGTCGGCCATCAGGTCCGGAGCCAGCTTCAGGCGTTCCGCCGCCCACCCCCGGGCGGCGAGTCCGCCCAGGACATGTTCTCCCAGGACCGCCGAGGTGCTGCCGGTGCCCGTCTTCGGACTGCCCACCAGGAGCAGGGCCCGGCCCGGGGTGCCGTCACGCCACGGCCCAGGCGCGGGCGCCTGGAACGGCGGGCCCGGCATGGGCAGGCTGTGGTCCAGGATCCGGAGGAGGCCCGGCAGCGGGTCCACGGGGGACACCACCCCGGCGGAGCAGGATGGAGCCGAGAAGTTGGTCCCGTTGCGCGCGGCGATGGCCTGGAGCAGCCGTTCCTCGACGGGATCCGGCCGGTCCGAGACCCCGATGGCCACGAGCCGGGGGAAGGCGCGGTAGCGCAGCGGATGGTGGGTCTCCCCGCGGAAAGTCCGGAAGAACGGCAGGGTCGTCTGGATCCAGTGGTCCACGAACCGCTTGGAGGACGAACTGAAGCCGCCGAAGGTGACCGGCGTCAGCAGCACCACGGCCGTGCTGGCCAGCAGGGCTTCCAGCAGCGGTCCACTGCGGTCCCTGGACCGGCACAGGCCCGGGGTCGCCACCCAGCATCCGAAGCAGCCCCTGCAGGGGGCCAGCGCTTCGTCCTTCAGGGCCACCGCGCGCACCTCGGCTCCCCGCCGTCCCAGCTCCGCCTGGAGCACCGAGCGGACGGCGCCGAGATCGGCTCCGCCGGGGTTGCTGCCGTCGAGAAGCAATACCTTTTCACCCATGGGACCCCCCTTGAGCGAGCCCGGCCAGGACGGCATCCGCCCGCCCGCACCAGTCCACGTAGGCCTGGCCCACAGCGATTCCGCATTCGATCGTCAGCTTCCAGTAGGGCAATCCAGGATGGCCCGGGAGCTCCCGGTCCAGCCTGGCGCCGATGGCGCGGTACTTGGCCACCAGCGCCCGGTGCTCCGCCAGGAACCGCCTGACGTGCTCCCGGGCCTCCCCGGGCCCCGCCAGGGGCGCGAAGAACAGCTTCACCAGGGTCTCGACCCGGTAGATGTGCGGAGCCGCCGGCTCCCTCACCCAGGCCAGGAGGGCCGCGCGCCCGGTTTCGGTGATGGTGTAGGTCTGACGGCGGGCACGGCGGTCCGCCTCACCCTCCGTGCGACGGACCCAGCCCTCCGCTTCCAGGTCCCTGAGGGCCGGGTAGATCTGGCCGAAGCTCTCGTTCCAGAAATTGCCCAGGCTGCCTGCGATGGCCTTGCGGATGTCATAGCCGGAGCATGGCTTGTGGGCCAGGAAGCCGAGGATGACGAAGCGGGTATGGTTGGTCCGGGCCATGGTCCATCCTTGATATAGCTAGAAGATATATCTTCCAGACATATTATCAAGCGGGACGACCGCCTTTTCCGCCCTGCAACCTTCGAACGTTCACGAGGCCTGGACCTACACGATCCTGCAGGGAACGACGGCATCCTCGTCGTACTGGTACACCGCGCAAAGGCGGTGGTAGCCGTCGGCGATGATGGGGCCCTCGGGCCGGCGCAGGACCAGGATGGGACTGAGGGGCACGCCGGCCTTGATCTTCTCCACATCCTTGACGACGTGGCTGTTGCTGACGCCCAGCAGGGAGAGCTTGCTGGCCCGGAACAGGTCCTTGGCCTTGAATCCGATGATCGCGGCGGACTGCATTCCCTTGACGATGTTATCCGCATCCTCGGGGGGGAAATGCAGACGCAGATAGGATGCGGCGGCAGCGTAGTCGTGCTCTTCGGGCTGCGGCAACCACTGGACGGAAGATCTGCCGTTCTTGGCCAAGTTCGCTCCTGGTGTTGGAATCCGTAACGATCGACATCCGTGGCCACGTTCTTGCCCCCGTAAAGAATGGGGTGAGGTGGGTGGACGATTAGGAAAAAGATGGTTCGACCGACCAGTCTGATCAAGACCCGATCGGCCGTTTTCCGCGCACCTCCCCCTCCCGGCCCCAGCACTCGAACGCCTCCGCCGGGGCCGGGAGGTTGGGGGCGTGGCGCGGCCGAACCACGCTCCCTTCCAGGCCTGACGGCATTTGAAATACGAATATTCCTATAAGCATTGCCTTGATGGCGTTTATTCAATTCGGTGCGATCCTGGCTGATTCATCTTCCCGTCACGCCGGGACGGTATCCTTCCGCCGTTCCGGTAGCCAGGCCAGGGGGCACCATGAGAATGACCGGCGCTGAAATCGTCATCGAGTCCCTGAAGTACCACGGGGTGGACCTGGTGTTCGGGTACCCCGGAGGGACCATCATGCCGGTGTACGACGCCCTGTTCCGCGCCAAGTTCCGGCACATCCTGGCCCGGCACGAGCAGGGCGCGTGCCACGCGGCGGACGGCTACGCACGCGCCACCGGGCGCGCCGGGGTGGTGCTGGCCACCTCCGGCCCCGGCGCCACCAACCTGGTCACCGGGCTGGCCACGGCGTTCATGGACTCGGTGCCCCTGGTGGCCGTCACCGGGCAGGTGGCCACGTCCTCCATCGGCACCGACGCGTTCCAGGAAGCGGACATCTACGGCATCACCATCCCCATCACCAAGTACAACTACCTGGTCAAGGACGTGAGCCGGCTGGCGGAGACCTTCGCCGAAGCATTCTACCTGGCCCGTTCCGGCCGGCCGGGGCCGGTGCTCATCGACATCCCCAAGGACGTCCAGATGGCGGTCGCGGATTATGCGCCGGTGCCCCAGGCGGACATCCCCCTGCTCAAGTACACGCCCGAGCCCGCCTACCAGTTCGAGGCGGAGCTGGACCGGGTGGTGGCGATGCTGCGGGAGGCGAAGCGCCCGATGCTGCTGGCGGGCCACGGCGCGATCATCGCCGGCGCCAGCGAGGCGATCCGCGCCCTGGCCCGCAAGGCCTCGCTGCCGGTGGCCAACACCTTGCTGAGCAGCGGGGTGTTTCCCCGCCGGGATCCCCTGTCCCTGGGCATGGTCGGCATGCACGGCACCCGCTACGGCAACGAGGCCATCGCCGCGGCGGACCTGCTCATCTCGGCGGGAGCGCGGTTCGACGACCGGGTGACGGGCAAGGTGGCGGAATTCGCCCGGGGCGCCCGGATCGTGCACATCGACATCGACCCCGCCGAGGTGGGCAAGGTGCTGCCCATCCACCTCCCGGTCATCGGCGACCTGAAGGCGGTGCTGGAGCGGCTGCTGGAGAAGCTTGAGACCGAGACCTTCGGGCCGCGGGAGGCATGGCTGGGCCAGATCGAGGCCTGGAAGCGGGCCTACCCCCTGACCTATCCCCGGTCGGACACGGTGCTCAAGCCCCAGTTCGTGATCGAGACCCTGTCCGAGCTCACCGGCGGCGAGGCGATCCTGGCCACCGGCGTGGGCCAGCACCAGATGTGGGCCGCCATGTTCTACGAGCACCGCCACCCCAGGCACTTCATCTCCTCGGGCGGGCTGGGGACCATGGGCTTCTGCCTGCCCTCCAGCATCGGCGCCCAGCTGGGTTGTCCGGACCAGCTGGTGGTGGCGGTCACCGGCGACGGCAGCTTCCAGATGAACATCCAGGAACTGGCCACCGCCGCCCAGTACCGCCTGCCGGTGAAGATCATCATCCTCAACAACGGCTACCTGGGCATGGTGCGCCAGTGGCAGGAGCTGTTCTTCCAGGGCCGCTACTCGGCCACCGAGATGGGGCCGGCAATCCCGACTTCGTCATGGTGGCCAAGGGGTTCGGGGTGGAGGCCCTGGCCGTGGACCGGCCCGAAGACCTGCGTCCGGCGCTGGAGCGGGCCTTCGCCCAGCCCGGGCCGGTGGTCGTGGACTGCCGGGTGGAGAAGGAGGAGAACGTGTATCCCATGATCCCCAGCGGCGGGACCGTGAAGGACACCATCCACGGCTGACCGGAGGAACCGCCATGAGCAACCTTGAACCGGAGGTCAAGCAGTACACCCTGTCCATCCTGGTGCGCAACCACGCCGGGGTGCTCTCCCACGTGGCCGGGCTGTTCACGCGCCGGGGCTACAACATCGAGAGCATCTCCGCGGGCCACACGGAACGGCCGGACATCACCCGCATAACCATCGTGGTGACCGGCGACAGCAACATCGTGGAGCAGGTGCTCAAGCAGTGCCAGAAGCTGGTGGACGTGATCCGGGTGAGCAGCCTGAAGTACAACGAGTCCGTCTCCCGGGAGCTGGCCCTCATCGTGGTCACCGCCAGGCCCGAGGAACGCTCCCGGATCATGGAGATCGCCGACGTGTTCCAGGCCAACGTGGTGGACATGGCCGAGGACGCCCTGATCCTGGAGGTGGTGGGCAACGCCCGGCGCGTCAATTCCATCCTGACCCTGCTGGCCCCGTTCGGAATCCAGGACATCGCCCGCACGGGCGTGGTGGCCCTGGAGTACCGCAGCCGGATCCCGCCCATCAACTAGGAAGCGTTTCGGTTATTCTTAAAGGCAAGGAAATCTTCATCTTGTCGCGAACGCCGAGCCGGACGGCGCCCGGCCGTCCATGCGAATGGGGACTGCCATGCCGACCGAATCCCACCCCGAGATCCAAGCCCTTCTGGAAGAACTGGTGGCCGTGCGCAGCGACACCGGCACCCTGCACGAACTTGCCATGGCGGACAAGCTGCTGGCGATCCTGCGCGGGGACCCTTATTTCGTGCGGCACCCGGACCTGTGCGGGGCGTTCGAGGCCGGGGACGTGCTGCACCGGCCGGTGGTGTGGGGGCTGCGCCGGGGGCGGAGCCGGCGCACGGTGATCCTGGAAGGGCATTACGACACGGTGGAGATCGACTGCTACGGCGCCCTCAAGCCGTTCGCCCTGGAGCCGGCGGCCCTGCGCAGCCGCATGCGCGAACAGGGGATCCGGGACCCGGAACTGGCCCGGGACCTGGAGGACGAGGCCTGGGGCTTCGGGCGGGGCATGGCCGACATGAAGGCCGGGCTGGCCATCAACCTGCACACCCTGCTCAGCCGGGAGGAGGGCGAGGCGAACATCCTGTTCCTGGCGGTGCCGGACGAGGAGAGCATGTCCTCGGGCGCCATCCAGGCGGTGCACCTGCTGGGCGGCCTGCGCGAGCGGTTCGGGCTGGACTACCGCCTGCTGGTGCTTACGGAGCCCCAGGGCATCGGCGGGATGGACCTGGGGGTGGTGCGCGTGAACGGCGGGGGCATGGGCAAGATGCTCCCGGTGGTGCTCACCAAAGGGGTGCTGACCCATTCCGCGGAGATCCTGAAGGGCCTCAACTCCGCGTCCATGCTGGCGGAGATCGTGCGCGCCGTGGAGTTGAACACCGACCTGGTGTGCGGGGACCAGGGCCAGTCCGCCCCGCCCCCGGCCACCCAGATCATGCGCGACCTGAAGACCGGCTACGACGTTTCCGTGCCCGAATTTTCCGCCGCCTGCTTCAACGTCATGTTCCTCAAGACCCGCCCGCCCCTGACGCTGCTGGAGGACCTGCGGCGCATCTGCGCGGACGCCGCGGACCGGGTGGTGCGGCGCTACCACGAGGCCTTCAGCGTCATGGCCGGGAAGGGCAGCGTGGGGGAGGCGGCGCGCCGCACGTTCGAGCCGGAGGTGCTGACCCTGGGAGAACTGGAGCAGCGCCTGGGGGCCGACCCGGGTTTCGAAGCATTCCGCCGGGAGACCACCGGCCGGCTCAAGGAGCAGGTGGGAGCCGGCCAGTGCACCCTGCCGGACGCCAGCATCCGGTACCTGAAGGCCCTGGCGGTGCGGGCCGGCTTCCAGGGACCCGCGGTGGTCCTGGGCATCTCCCCGCCGTACTATCCGGCCGTGAGCAACGCCGCGCTGGGCCAGGACATCGCCCCGTACCTGGAAGGCCTGGACGCGTTCCTGGGCAGCCGGTACCGGAGCCGGCTGGACTACGTGCCCTACCGGGCCAGCATGACCGACCTGAGCTACACCTCCTGCACCGACCCGGACGCGGAACGGCGGTTCCTGGGCAACCTGGCCCTGGCGCCGGCGCTCTACGACGTGCCGGTGGAGCGCATCGCCCAGCTGAACGTGCCGGTCCTGGCGGTGGGCCCCGCCGGACGGGACCTGCACAAGGCCGGGGAGCGGGTGTACCTGCCGGACGTCACGGGGCGCATCCCGGAACTGATCGCGCGGGTGGTCGACCGGGTCTAGGAGTGTGACCAAGTAAAGGTCCGGGTCCCTCCATTTCGCCCTGGTTCGTCGTTCTCTGAACGCCTTCGCGTTCAGAGAACGATGGGGGTCAACCAAGGAACCGCGACGACCGTGTTCCACCTCCGGGCCAAAGTTTTCGGATGACCGGGTTAAAGATTGGATTGCATGAAGTTCTTAATCCGGCCTTGAGTGCCGGAACGATCGTGGCCACCCTTGAAGGGATCCTACCGGAGTGAGCCATGAGGCATTCCACCCTCCGCCCGGCCCTGGAGCCCATCGTGGGAGCCGCCCAGGTCCTGGACCGGCCCGTGGACCGGGTGGCTTTCGCGGCGGACGCCTCGGTGTACCGCCTGATCCCACAGGCGGTGGTGTTCCCCCGCACGGTGGAGGAAGTGCGTGAGCTGTTCCGCTTCAGCCACGACTCGGGCACGCCCGTCACCTTCCGCGGCGCGGGCACCAGCCTCTCCGGGCAGGCGGTCACGGACGGCCTCCTGATGGAGCTGGCCCGCCACTGGCGGGGGGTGGAGGTGCTGGACGGGGGCCGGCGGGTGCGGGTGCAGCCGGGGATCATCGGCGGCCTGGTGAACGGGGTGCTGCGCCCCTGGGGCGCCAAGATCGGCCCGGACCCGGCTTCCATCAACGCCTGCACCATGGGCGGGATCCTGGCCAACAATTCCAGCGGCATGTGCTGCGGGGTGGCCCGGAACGCCTACCACACCCTGGAGTCCCTGGTGTTCCTGCTGCCCTCCGGCACGGTGGTGGACACTTCCAGCCCGGACGCCGAGGCGCGCTTCCAGGAGCTGGAGCCGGTCCTGGCCGGCGGGCTCATGGAGCTCAAGGCCCAGATCGAAGCGGACCCCTCGCTCACCGCACGGATCCGCCGCAAGTACCGCATCAAGAACACCACCGGCTACTCCCTGAACGCCTTCCTGGACTTCGCCACGCCCCTGCAGATCTTCCGCAACCTGCTCATCGGCTCGGAGGGCACCCTGGCCTTCATCGCCGAGGCGGTGCTGGCCACCGTGCCGGACCTGCCGGTGAAGGTGACCGGGCTGCTGCTGTTCCCGGACCTGCACCAGGCCTGCGCCGCCATCGCGCCCCTGCGGGAGGCGGGCGCGGCGGCCCTGGAGCTGCTGGACCGGGCCTCCCTGCGCTCGGTCCAGGACCAGGCCGGGGTGCCCCCGGGGATCCGGCACCTTCCCGGGGCGGCCGCGGCCCTGCTCACCGAATACCAGGGCGCCCTGGAGGCGGAGCGGGCCCTGCTGGGGCGCTCGGCCCTGGACGCCTGCGCGGGCCTGCCCCTGCTGGAGCCGGCCGGTTTCACCCACGATCCCCTGGAACAGGACCGCCTGTGGAAAGTCCGCCGGGGCATCATCCCGTCCGCGGGCGCCCTGCGGGCCCGGGGCACGTCGGTGATCCTGGAGGACGTGGCCTTCCCGGTGGAGGTCCTGGCGGACGCGGCGCTGGGCCTCACCGGCCTGTTCCAGGAGCACGGCTACCCGGACGCCACGGTGTTCGGCCACGCCAAGGACGGCAACCTGCATTTCGTGCTCACCCAGGCCTTCCACACCCCCGGGGAGGTGGACCAGTACCGGCGCTTCACGGACGCCATGGTGCGGCTGGTGGTGGAGCGCTACGGCGGCTCCCTCAAGGCCGAGCACGGCACCGGGCGCAACATGGCGCCTTTCGTGGAAGTGGAGTGGGGCCCCGAGGCCCTGGCCATCATGCGCCGCCTCAAGGCCCTGGCGGATCCCCGCAACCTCCTGAACCCCGGGGTGATCCTCAATCCCGACCCGGCCGCGCACCTGGCCCACCTCAAGGCCATGCCGGCGGTGGAGGAGGAGGTGGACCGGTGCATCGAGTGCGGGTGGTGCGAGTCCAAGTGCCCCAGCCGGGACCTGACCCTCTCCCCCCGCCAGCGCATCGTGGTGCGCCGGGAGATCGCCCGCCTGGGGGCCTCCGGCGAGGATCCGGAGCTGCGCCGGTCCCTGGAGGAGGCGTTCCAGTACCTGGGGATGGACACCTGCGCCGCCGACGGGCTGTGCGCCACCGCGTGCCCGGTGGCCATCGACACCGGCGCCCTGGTCAAGCGCCTGCGCCGCCAGGCCCATTCCCCCCGGGCCCAGGCCCTGGCCCTGGCCGCGGCCCGGCATCTGGGCCGGGTGGAGCCCCTGGTGCGCTTCAGCCTGCGCTCGGGCCGGCTGCTGCAGAGCCTGGTGGGGGCCCGGACCCTGGGCGCTCTCGCCCGCCTGGCGGGGGCGGCGGCCGGGAGCGCCGTCCCCCAGTGGATCGACGGCATGCCCCTGGCAGCCAAGGCCACGCTGCCCTCCACCCGCCGGGAAGGAGCCCAGGCCGTCTTCTTCCCCACCTGCATCTCCCGCACCCTGGGGCACCTGCCTGGGGAAGACCGGGAGTTCAGCCTGCCGGAAGTGCTGGTGGCCCTGGGCCGGCGGGCCGGGGTGCCGGTGCACATCCCCCGGGACCCCCAGGGGGTCTGCTGCGGCGTGCCGTTCGCCTCCAAGGGCTATGCGGACGCCCACCACTATGCGGTGAACCTGGCGGTGGAGCGGTTCTGGGCCTGGAGCGGGGAAGGGGAGCTGCCGGTGGTGGTGGACACCAGCCCCTGCGCCCAGGGCCTGGCCACCTGCCGCCCGTACCTCACCGAGGCCAACCAGGCCCGCTTCGACCGGCTCACCATCCTGGACGCGGTCGCCTTCGCCCACGACTTCCTGCTGCCCCGGCTGACCATCCGGCGCCGCCTGGGGCCGGTGGTCCTGCACCCGGTGTGCTCCCTCATCAAGATGGACCTGACTCCCAAGCTCCAGGCCATCGCCGAGGCCTGCGCCGAGCGGGTGGTCATCCCCCGGGAGGCCGGCTGCTGCGGGTTCGCCGGCGACCGGGGCTTCCTGTTCCCGGAACTCACCGCCTCCGCCACCCGGAGGGAGGCGGAGGAGGTGAAGGACGGGGCGTTCGCCGGGCACTTCTCCAGCTCCAGGACCTGCGAGCTGGGCCTGACCCGGGCCACCGGGGAGGTGTACCGCAGTTTCCTGTACCTGCTGGAACTGGCCAGCCGGTGAAGGGAGTCGCGGATGGCGCGGGCCGTGAACGTCGGGAGCCCACGCCGCTCGTTTGCCCTTGACACGGACGATCGGCCGGCCGACATAGAGCACCGCTACCCTTGTCTGAAAGGCAAAAAATTGGAAAACCTGCCTAGTGTCGTTTCCCCTGAATGGCCCCCGCGCCTTCTGCATGCCGTTTCGCTCGCGGCGGTCCTGCTCCTGGCGCCCGCTCCCCGGGCATCGGCCCAGGGCTTCCAACTGGGTCTGCGCGGCGGCCCCAGCGTTCCCCACCTCAGCGGCGGCGGCAACCAGATCAGCGAGGGCTACCAGTCCACGCTCGCGCCCAACTTCGGGGTGATGGGCGAATTCGGCTTCACGCCGAATTTCTCCCTGATGACCGAACTGGATTACGCGGGGCAGGGCGGAGTGCGCAAGGGCATGCAGCCCATCACCCAGTCCCCCGCCAGCCTGCCCCCCTTGCCCCCCGGCCAGTACCTTTACGCTTCCTTCCGCAACGAGACCATCCTCGACTACCTGGAAGCCCCGGTCATGGCCAGGCTCACCTGGGGCCCGGGTCCGCTGGTGCGCTGGTTCGTCCAGGGCGGGCCATACTTCGCCTACCTGCTCCAGGCCACCGAGAAGACCAGCGGCACCAGCCAGGTGTTCGTCACTCCCGGCGGGCCCCCGCTCACCATCCAGGGCCAGCCTGTGCCGTCCCAGGATTTCGGCGCCAGGACCGACGTCAGGAACGGCCTGTGGCGGTTCAACTGGGGGGTGGCGGCCGGCGGGGGGATGGAATTCCTGCTCGCCCCCCGGCACCGGCTGTTCCTGGAAGTGCGGGGAGAATACGGCCTGCGCACGATCCAGAAGGACCCTGCCAACGGCGCCAGCAACACCGGCTGCGCGGAGTTCCTGGTCGGCTACGAGTACGCCTGCGGACGCGCGGGGGGTTGATCCTGGCCGGACCACCGGCCGGTGATTTCAATTCGCGCTGAGCGCCTTTGCCAGTTCGACGACGCCGATGGCACCGGTTCGATCGTCGAGCGGGAATCGCTCAGCGCCCGGATACACGTAGAACCGCTTCTGGGGATCCAGATCAGCACAGGCGGAATGGAATGCGCGCTCGAGCTTCGGCGCCGATGTGCGTTTGACCTCCATGGCCCATAGTTCTCCGCCGGGAAGCGTGAGCAGGAGGTCCACCTCAGTTCCGTTGGAGGTCCGGTGGTAGTTTGCTTCGGTATGGAGTCAAGCTCCATAATTGCAGGAAATTTGAAAGCCTATTCGTCCCGTCAGTTCCGGGACTCACTCCAGGGCAGGGGTTCCCGGTGGTCGGGCAGAATGCCCAGGCAATCCCGGCCGCAGTTCGCGCACTGGAACGCGAAGGGCCGGTTGGTGCCGATCAGGTACCGTGCGCATGGGGTGGCTGGGATCCGGACGGACCCGGAGCCTCGGGTTGGGGGCATCCGCCAGCGGAACGATCGTTGGCCGTCCATTGGCGTGCCTCTGGGCACCGAAACAGACCGACAGTTCCGATCCCCCGGCAAAACGGATGAGCACTTCGGGAAGAATCGGCGGGCCCAGGGAGGTTCCCCGTGCCGTTCCCTCGATGGAGGCGCGGTTCAAGCAGCGCTGGTTCTTTCGTTGGCACCACGGACAGCGCCAGCTCACCGCGGGCCCGGTTCGCCTTCGCGGGGAGCCGAGCCAGATATGGCAATGTTTCTCGAAGCGGATGGCCGCCAGTTCGAAGGCGCACTCCTCCGCGTCGGCATGTTCCGAGAACTCGATGGCCTCCAGTTCATCTGCCTTTTCGCAGCGCTGGCACTTTCCCGCCCAGGGGTGGCCTGCCGCGCATGGCCTCCAGGCTTTGGGAGCGTGCAGCAAGCGCCAAGCCTCCAGTTCCACCCACGGGTAGGTCGTCCTCGCGGCCTTGGCCTGGTCCACCGCGTGGAACACCCGCACCTCGATGCCAAGCACCGGTTTGCCCTGGTGCAGCACCAGCACGTCCGGGCGCAGGCCTTCGGACGTGGTGCCCTCCTCGACCACCTGGTCATAGGGAAGGGACGCGAGGGGGAACCATGCCTTGCCCCTGCACTGCCCCAGGAAGCCTTGTTCCTGTTGCCAGTCGGCACCCAGACAGGGAACGAGGATCTTGGGCAGGGCGGCCCTGCGATGGGTCAGGCGTTTGCGCAGCATAGTGGCCACCCATGCCTTCGCGCCCCGATGCAGGGAAGTCTCCGGCGAGCAGGAGGGGCTGGCCTTGTGGGCGAAATGGGCCGCCCGCACCGTTCCCCTCCGGAGGACCAGTTGGCTCCCGCAACCCGGACACCGGGTACTCGGTGCCCTCATGGGCGGACTGGGCGCGGGCCAGGCTGCCACCTGGAGCCATCCCCAACGGGACTTTGAAACACGCTTCGGTCGGCGGCAAGGCAGGGTCGGGACCTGGGGTCCATCCAGCCATGCTTTCTGGCGTGGGGTTTGGCTGCGAATGCATGGTTCCGTGCCGGGCCTCCAACCATGATGGGCGAAATTTAAACGAATGCAACTCAAACTTGCCCATCGCGATCAAGGCCGGGAAAGGCGTCAACACGCCTCCCCAGGACCAGGCGCCTGACCCCGGCCTCATCCAGGGCCGGCGGCAGGTCTCTTCTGTCCTTTACACGCAGGCGGGACCCTGCTTGAACGCGATCATGGTCCCACGCCGCGCGACCTCAATATCGGGGAGTTCGCTCCGCGGATCAGGAGATAGACCTGTCTTCAGATTAATGCATATTCAAGACCGGGGGATCACCCGTGGCGCCTTTCCTGAGTTCGGCTTCCAGAGATTTGGCTCGAGTGATCTCCGTGAAGGTGACGACAACCCCTTCGATGGTGTTCTTAAGGGTGCGGTAGGGGAGAATCCGGGCCGAGAACCAGGCATCCCCCTTCCGAGTCGATACGTCCTTTTCACTGAACATAAGGGTGCTGAGCACGTCCGTGGCGTCCGCTTCCAGGCCCGGACGCAAAATGTAGGACGTTCCATAAACGGCGCCGGTGGAGTTGTAGGTGGGGTTCCCAAGGAAATCAAAGTCACAAAATCGATATTGGGTGGCGCTGCTTTCCCGGGTGACGGTGACGGGGATGGCGGGGGAGGAATCACTGGCCGCGTACGTACCATTGCCGGCGTAGTGCGCAGTGACGTTGTAAGAGCCGCCGGGAAGGAAGCTGGTTGAACTTGAAACACCGCCGCCGCTGAGCGTGAACGGACCGATTCCAGTGAGACCGCTTGTGCTGCTTCCGGTTTGCGCGATCAGGAAACATCGCCGGAGGGCGTAACACCACCGCCACTAACAGTGATGCCAAAACCAACCGGCGCGCCATGCACTAGATTGGAAAGACTAGTCGCGGGGGCAATGGGCGTCAGGGTAAGACTGGTATTCGAAGTGGTAAAATTCGAAGCCCAGTGATTGACCAGGTTGGCGACATTTACGGTCCCCAACCCCGTGGCATAGTCATACCCCGCCGTGGTTGAAAACGCCGCCGCGGAATTACCGTAAGCCAATAATTCCATATTGGCCGGTATTGGTGTTGCTACAGTCTGGCGTCCCGCCAAAGCAGATCACCGAGTTGACCGGAGATTGACGGTGTGCTGCCCGTGGCGTTATCAATATCGTAGAAGATGCACGATGAATTGGTGAGGGCCGCTGTCGCCGTTTGGAAACGCAGGTGTTTCCGGACCGCGGCAAGAGGATAGAGGACGTAGTTGGCATTGCCCTGGCGGCCATGCGCCTGGTTGACCAAAGCCATAACCCCGGCAAAAACCTGTGCCGCCGCCGAAGTTCCACCCGCACCCTGAAAGTCCTCATAGGGTGAGTTCAAATCGCAGGATTTGTGCTGCTGCCCCCACTGACAGCGTTGGCGTCAATCTCGCAGATCACATAGAAACTGGCGTTAAAGCCGTCGCCCGCAAACATGGAGACATCGGGCGTGTCACGGACGCCGTCAGAGGGCACGCCGGTTCCCGTCTGCCAGGAGGGCTTGGGGTAGCCACCACCGCAGGTCACATAAGGAAACGAGCCAACGGGGTTGATGCAATTGCTGGGCCCGCCCCCGCCGGCGGCCAGAGCAATACGTGCTGAGTCGAGCAGATGTTAGACATAAC
>CAWFOJ010000148.1:0-12233 GCA_963816585.1 uncultured Holophagaceae bacterium
CCCCGAGTTCGATTTCGAAATGGCCGGGTGCCGCCGGACCCTGGAGCGGGTCCCCACCGCCCAGTTCGGCTTCCAGCCCCACGCCAAATCGTTCACCCTGGGGAAACTGGCCAACCACCTGGCCGGCGTCCCCCATTGGCTGGTCACCGCCCTGCAGACCACCGAGCTGGACTTCATGGACCCGGCCACGGCGGCGCGCCTGCCCCTGCCCGCCACCACCACCGGGAGCCTGCTGGAACAGTTCGACCGGGGGGTCCGGGAGGCCCGGGCCGCCCTGGCCGCCGCCTCGGACGCGGACCTGATGACCGTCTGGACCGGCCGGGCCCAGGGCAAGGTGGTCCTGTCCCTGCCCCGGGTGGGGGTGTTCCGGGGCTTCATCATGAACCACATGATCCACCACCGGGCCCAGCTGACCGTCTACCTGCGGCTCCTGGACCTGCCGGTCCCGGCCCTGTACGGCCCCAGCGCCGACGAGGCCTGACTGGCCCGCCGGACCGAGTTTCCCGTCCCGGTACCCGCCGACGGCGCCAAACTGGTCCGGGAGGATGCCATGCGGGCCATGGTCCTGAACCGGTTGCGGACGCCCCTGGTCTTGACGGAGCGGACCGATCCCCAGCCGGGCCCCGGGCAGATCCGGGTGCAAGTGGCCGCCTGCGCCGTGTGCCGCACGGACCTGCACGTGGTGGACGGCGACCTGCCCGATCCCCGGCTGCCCATCATCCCGGGCCACGAGATCGTGGGCCGCGTCGACGCCCTGGGCCCGGGCGTGACGGGGCCGGGCCTGGGGGAGCGGGTGGGCATCCCCTGGGTGGGGCACACCTGCGGGGCCTGTCCCGCCTGCCTGGAGGGGCGGGAGAACCTGTGCGACCACCCGGTGTTCACCGGCTACACCCGGGACGGGGGCTTCGCCACCGCGGCGGTGGCCGACGCCCGCTACGCTTTCCCCCTGGGGGAGGCGGGGGAGGACGTGGCCCTGGCGCCCCTCCTCTGCGCCGGGCTGATCGGCTGGCGTTCCCTCACCTTCGCCGGGGAGGCCAAGCGCCTGGGACTTTACGGGTTCGGCGCCTCGGCCCACATCGTGGCCCAGGTGGCGGCCTGGCAGGGGCGCTCGGTGTACGCCTTCACCCGCCCCGGAGACACCGCCACCCAGGCCTTCGCCCGGGGCCTGGGGGCGGTGTGGGCCGGGGATTCCGACCAGCCGCCCCCGGAGCGGCTGGACGCGGCCATCATCTTCGCGGCGGTGGGGGCCCTGGTGCCCCTGGCCCTGGCGGCGGTGCGCAAGGGCGGGCGGGTGGTGTGCGCGGGCATCCACATGACCGACCTGCCCAGCTTTCCGTACCGCCTGCTGTGGGAGGAGCGCCAGGTGCTCTCGGTGGCCAACCTCACCCGCAAGGACGGGCTGGAGTTCCTGGCCCTGGCGCCGCGGGTGGGCCTGCGCACCCGGACCACCCGCTACTCCCTGGCCCAGGCCAACGAGGCCCTGGCCGACCTGCGGGCCGGGCGGTTCGAGGGGGCGGCGGTGCTGGTGCCTTGAAGGTAGGATGGGTCCAGCACCCCTTCCTCCGGAGTTTCCATGGCCTGGACCATCCTGCTCATTGCCTGCGCCGGGCTCACCCTCGGCTACCTGGCCGCCCTGGCCTTGTCCCGCAGCCGGCGGGAGCTGGCCCGGGCCCAGGCCAAGGCCGAGGCCGAGCAGCGCCTGGCGGCGGCCCAGGCGCTTCTGGCCGCCGCCGGCGCCGAGCGGGACCGGCTGCGCCAGGACCTGGAGAACCGGGACCGGGAACTGGCCCAGGGGCGCGCGGAGCTGCGGGCCAAGGCGGAACTGGCCGCGTCCCTGGCCTCCCGCCTGGAGGGGGTGGAACAGACCTCCGCGGCCCGCCTGGAGGCGGCCCAGGCGGCCCAGGCCCGGCTGGGGGAGGCCTTCAAGGCCCTGTCGTCCGAAGCCCTCAGGGCCAACAACGAGGCCTTCCTGCAGCTGGCGCGCACCCAGCTGCAGGGGTCCCAGGCCCAGGCGGCCCGGGACCTGCAGGCCCGCCAGGACGCCGTCGAGCACCTGCTGGCCCCGGTGCGCACCGCCCTGGGCGCCATGCAGGACCAGGTCCAGTCCCTGCGCCGGGAGCGCTCGGCCGCCGAGGCCGCCCTGGGCACCCAGATGGCCACCCTGGCCCAGGCCCACCAGGGCCTCCAGGACGAGACCGCCCGCCTGGCCAGCGCCCTGCGCCGCCCGGAGGTGCGGGGCCAGTGGGGGGAAATCCAGCTGCGCAACGTGGTGGAGTACGCCGGCATGCAGGAGCACGTGGACTTCGAGCTCCAGGACGCGCTGGCGGTGGCTGACGCCCGGCGGCGCCCGGACCTGCTGGTGAACCTGCCCAACGGCAAGCGCCTGGCGGTGGACGCCAAGGCGCCCATCCAGGCGTACCTGGAGGCCCAGGAAGCGGAGGGGGCGGCCCGGGAGGAGCGGCTTGACGCGGTGGCGGACCAGGTGCGGGCCCAGGTGCGCAACCTGGGGGACAAGCGCTATTTCGACGGCCTGGCCGAATCCCCGGACTTCGTGGTGCTGTTCCTGCCCCTGGAGGCCCTGTTCAGCACCGCCCTGGAGCGGGACCGCCACCTGCTGGAGGATGCCCTGCGCCAGAACGTCATCCTGGCCTCGCCCACCACCCTGGTGGCCCTGCTCAAGGCCGCCGCCTACGGCTGGGCCCAGGAGCGGATCCAGGCCAACGCCGAGGCGATCCAGCAGCTGGGCACGGAGCTGATGGAGCGGGTGCTGGTGATGGCCGAGCACACGGACGCCCTGCGCAAGGCCCTGGTGGCCAGCGTGGAGGCCTTCAACCGCTTCGCCGGCTCCCTGGAGTCCCGGGTCCTGGCCACCGGGGCCAGGCTGCGGGACCTTGGCATCCGCCCCGCCCCCAAGCGCAAGGGGCGCCTGGCCGGGTTGCAGGGCCCCGCGCCCATCCACGCCGAGGTGAGCGGCCTGCCCAAGCTGGGCGTCGCCGGGGAGGCGCCGGTGCTGGACGTGGAGCCGGTGGAGGAAGCGGCAGGCGTGGAAGATCAGCCGCCGGCCTGAGGGATCACGGGGCGCCGCCGAGGTTCAGGTATATTGGTTGAAACAACCATTCCGGAAACCAGCCCCGGGGAGAGCTAGATGCGAAGGCCGACCACTGCATTCCTGATGCTCCTGGCCCTGGGGACGGGCGCCGGCACCCCGCTACCGGCCCAGGCCGCCCCGGTCCTGGCCATCGTTCCCTGAAGGAGGACGGCCAGAAGAACCTGGGCGACCTGTCCCAGACCATGAACCTGTGCGTGGCCACGGCGTTCAGCGGGGGGGGCTTCAGCCTGGTGGAGCCGGGCCGGGTGGTGGCGGCGCTGCCGGACTTCCGCGGCCAGGGGGCGGAGCCGGTGGATCCCGCGGCCGTGCCGGCCCTGGGCAAGCGGGTGGGCGCCCGCTACGTCCTGGTGGGGTCCTACCTGCCCGAGGCCAACCTGGCCAAGGGCACCGTCACCATGACGGTGACCCTGCGCCTGGTGGACACGGAGAACGGGAAGGCGGTCCACTACTACCTGGAGACCGCCGAGGGATCCAGCCTGGGCGGCGTGGTGGCCGCCCTCTCCCGGCAACTGACGGCCAAGGCGACCCCCCCGGCTCAATTGGCCCCGGCCCCGGGGGCAATGCCAGCGCCACCGCCCCCGGCCGCCTCGGCGCCTCCGGCCCTGGCGCTGCCCGCCGCCGTGCCCGCACCGGCCGCGGCCGCCCCGGCGCCCGCACCCGCCGTTCCACCCGCCCCGCCCGCGGCAGCCCCGGCACCCGCACCCGCACCCGCGAAGCCCGCGCCCGCCGCCCCACCTGCCCCGCCCGCGGCAGCCCCGGCTCCGGCACCCTCCGCCCTGGCGCCCGCCGCGGCCCCGGAGCCCGCGCCGGCCGCACGGAACGTGGCCCTGCTGGCCCTGCGGGAGGGCAGGATCAACGGGATCTTCTACGAGAGGGGCGGCCTGGCACGCTTCAAGGCCCGCATCGAGGACTTCGATTTCCTGCTCAAGGCCCTGGAGGGGCGCATCCCTCAGGACATGAAGGTGCAGCGCGACTACAGCACCCGTGGCGATGGCAACGACCCGGCCTTGAACCGGCAGCTGGCCGACCGGGTGCACCCGGGAGCCATGGTGGTGGTGACCCTGAATTGCAATTCCAAGTCCACCACGCTGGGCCTGAAGACCCAGATCCAGCTGGAGGCGGTGGTCACCTACCTCGACCCGGACACCCTGGAGGTCCTGGATTCCCGCAAGGCGACCACGAACTTCCTCCCGGCCAAGGGGCTGGGCGAGGCCATCAGCCCGGAGCTCAAGCAGCAGCTGGGCGAGCGCTTCAACCAGGCCATTCCCCACTCCTGATCACTCCACGCAGGCGCAGGCCTGGGGCCGGGACGCCGGCCTCTGGGCCTGCAGCAGCCACACCCCCGCCAGGATGACCGCCATGCCGGCGGCCATGCCCAGGTTGAAGGGCTCCCTCAGGGCGGCGCACCCCAGGAGCACCGCCACCACCGGGTTGATGTACACGTAGGTGCTCATGCGGGACGGCGGCCAGGCCCGGGAGATGTACACGAAGGCGCTGTAGGCCAGCAGGGAGCCGAAGATGGCCAGGTAGCCCACCGCCAGCCCTGCATTCCAGGTGAGGGGGGCGTGCAGCATCCCGCCGGTGAGCGGCGTCAGCAGCAGCCCCAGGAACCCGCCGGTGAGCATCTGGATGCCCACCTGGCCCATCAGGCCGCCGCCCCGCACGTAGCGGCGCCCGTGCAGGGTCCCATAGGCCCAAAAGAGGGTGGCCAGGAGCAGGGCCAGGGCGCCCCCCAGGTCCAGGCTGTGGGCCCCCGGACGGGAGAGCACCAGCACCCCCACCCCCGCCAGGCCCAGGAACAGCCCGCCCCATCCCCTGGCCCCCAGGCGCTCCCGGCCCAGCACCGCGTAGAACAGGGGCGTGGTGGAGCACAGGATGGCCGTGGCCCCGCTGCTCACGTACCCCTCGGCCCAGGTCACCAGGGCGTTGGACAGGGTCAGGAGCAGCAGGCCCTGGAGCATCAGGTGGGACAGGTCCCGCCGGCCTGGCCAGGACTCGCCGGTGGCCCGGCTCAGCACCAGGGCCCCGGCGCCGCCCACCAGGTAGCGGCACGCCACCATGCCGTAGGGGGTGAAGGAAGTGATGCCCACGGCGATGGCGAAATAGGTCGAGCCCCAGACCAGGGCCACGGTGAGGTATGCGATCCAGGCTTTCACGGATGGCGCTCTTTGAACCGATTATGGGCCAGTGGCTCCCTGATTGATCGACCAACCCCAATTTAAACTAAATTATTTAATTATTATATTTACGATTAAATATTTGAGATTGGATCTCGTTCGAATTCGTGTCATAAACAACCATCCCTCCCGGCGGGTGAACCGCCGGTGGAGTTCCGTACCAGGAGCTTCCATGATCCAGTCCACATTTTCCGCCCTCGCCCTGGCGTCCCTGCTGGGTGCCGTCCCGGCCGCCGCCGCCCTCAAGGTGGGCGACAAGGCTCCGGAGTTCCAGGCCCAGTCCATCCTGGGCGACCAGGTGTCCACCTTCTCCCTGGCCGAGAGCCTCAAGAAGGGGCCGGTGGTGCTGTACTTCTTCCCGAAGGCCTTCACCAAGGGCTGCACTTACGAGACCCGGATGTTCGCCGATGCTTCCGACCAGTTCAAGGCCCTGGGAGCCACCATCATCGGCATCTCCCACGACGACATCCCCACCCTCGCCAAGTTCGACGACAGCGAGTGCAGCGGCAAGTTCCCCATGGCCGCGGACCCGGACCAGGCCATCATGAAGTCCTACGATGCCGTCATGCCCGACAAGCCCAACCTGGCCAACCGCACCACCTACGTCATCACCCCGGACGACAAGGTCCTGTACACCTTCACCGACATCAAGGCCGACCAGCACGTGCCCAACGCCCTGGCGGCCCTGAAGCAGTGGAAGGATAAGGCCGGCGATTGAGGCGGAAGTGGCGCATTGCCCGTAGAATGAAGAGATCGATCCGGGAGCGTGCCATGCCGGGGCAACCGTCGCTGGTAGTTTTCACCCTCCTGGCCCAAGGGGCCGTGGGCTTGGCCCTGGCCGCCCAGCTGTGGGGGGTGCAGGGGACCCTGGCCCGGGCCGCGGGGATGGAGGCCCTTCTGCTCACCGGGCTGGGGCTGGGGGCAGCTTTCAGGCACTTGGGCGCCCCCGCCCTGGCCTGGCGCGCCCTGGCCAACTTCCGGAGCTCCTGGCTGAGCCGGGAATGCGCGTTCCTGGGCGGGTTCTTCGTCCTGGCCCTGGCCAAGGCCGCCCTGGAGGCCGCCGGCCAGCCGACCTCCGCCGCGGCGGGCTGGCTCATGGTGGCCGCCGGGGCGGCCGCCCTGGTGAGCATGGGCTCCATCTACGGCCGCACCGCCATGCCCGCCTGGAAGGCCCTGCACATCCACCTGTCCTTCGCCGCCGCCGCCGTGTCCCTGGGGTCCCTGGCCCTGGCGGTCCTGGGCGCCTGGATCAGCCCCGGCGCCCCCCTGGTGTCCCAGGCCCTGGCGCTCACCGCCGCCGCGGTGGCGGTGCAGCTGATGGAACTGGGGTCCTACACGTCCCGCCTGGCCGCGGACGGCCCCGCGGCCCAGGCCTCCCTGCGCCTCCTGTCCGGGTGGCCCCAGGCGGCGGGCGCGGCCTTCCTGGCCCTGGGGGGCCTGGGCTTCCCGCTGCTGGCCGGGCACGGCTCCCGGTCCGGGGGCCCCTGGCTGGGCCTGGGCCTGGTGTTCCTGGCCACCGGCCAGGCCCTCCTGCGCCACGCCTTCTTCACCAGCGGAGTGCATCCCATGGCCGCCGGGTGGGCCCACATCCCCTACCACCCCCGCTGGCCCGGGACCCGGTGAGGAGACCGCCATGACTGCACCTGCCCCTGCCGCCGAACGGGTCGTCCCGGTGGCGTGCTCCTACAACTGCGGCGGCCGCTGCGTGCTCAGGGCCCACGTGCGGGACGGCCGGGTGGTGCGGGTGTCCACGGACGAGGCCCCGGACCTGGAGGACAACCCCCAGCTGCGGGCCTGCCTGAAGGGCCGCTCCAGCCACCTCCGCATCAACCACCCGGACCGCCTGCTCTACCCCCTCAAGCGCACCGGCCCCCGGGGCTCGGGCGCCTTCCAGCGCATCTCCTGGGACGAGGCCACCAGCCTGCTGGCCGGGAACCTGCGGCGCATCCTGGAGGCCTACGGCCCCCACAGCGTGTACCCCATGTACGCCACCGGGGACCAGGGAGCCCTGTCCGGGCGCTTCTGCGCCAGGCGCCTCATGAACCTGCTCGGGGGCTACCTGGACTACTACAACTTGTACAGCTCCGCCTGCGTGTCCTACCTGGCGCCGTTCGTCACCGGGTGCAAGGACACCAGCGGCTACGACACCCTGCGGCACTCCAGGCTCATCGTCCTCAACGGGTTCAACCCGGCCGAGACGGTGTTCGAGACCAACAGCTGCCACTGGCTCGGCAAGGCCAAGGCGGCCGGGGCCAAGGTGGTGGTCATCGACCCGGTGTGCACGGAGACGGCCGCCACCTTCGCCGACCAGTGGATCCCCCTCAGGCCCACCACCGACGCCGCCCTGTTCGCCGCCATGGCCCACGTGATCATCACGGAGGGGCTCCAGGACCAGGCGTTCCTGGACGCCCACTGCGTGGGTTTCGACGAAGCGCACATGCCGGACGGGGTGCCCCCGGGGAACTCGGTACCGCAGCTACGTGCTCGGCCTTGCCGACGGCCAGCCCAAGACCCCCGGGTGGGCGGAGCCCATCACCGGCGTGGATGCCCGCACCATCCGCAACCTGGCCCTGGAGTTCGCCACCAGCAGGCCGGCCCAGCTGATCCAGGGCCTGGGCCCCCAGCGCCACGCGTACGGGGAGCTGTCCGTATGGGCCGGCATCGCCCTGGCCTGCCTCACCGGGAACCTGGGCGTCCTGGGGGGCGGCTGGGGCGGGGGACAGTCCACCCGCCTGGACACCTTCCGCATGGACCTGGCCATCCCCGCCGGGACCAACCCGGTCCGCGCCGCCATTCCGGTGTTCATGTGGACGGACGCGGCTGTGCGGGGCCGGAGCATGACCGCCGCGGACGGAGTCAAGAACGGCCCCCTGCAGAGCGGGATCAAGTTCATCTGGAACCTGGCCGGGAACACCCTGGTGAACCAGCACGCGGACATCAACCGCACCGTGGGGATCCTCCGGGACGAGCGCCTGGTGGAGTACATCGTCGCCAGCGACCTGTTCCTCACCCCCAGTGCCCGCTACGCGGACCTGGTGCTGCCCTCGGACCACGCCTTCGAGCGGTGCGACCTGGCGGACCCCTGGCTGGGGAGCCGGTACGTGATCCTGGGCAGCCAGGCGGTGGAGCCCCCCGGGGAATGCCGGCACGCCTACGACTGGCTCAGCGAGGTGGCCCGCAAGCTGGGGGTGGGCGAGGCCTTCACGGAAGGCAGGTCGAAGGAGGACTGGCTGCGGCTCCTGGTGGCCCAGGCGCAGGCGGACAACCCGGGCTTCCCGTCCTGGGAGGCCCTGAAGGCGGCCGGAGTGCACAAGGAACCGGCGCGCCAGTACGTGGCGTTCGGTCCCGAGATCGCCCAGCCGGACCAGCACCCCTTCCCCACTCCGTCCGGCAAAGTGGAGATCTTCTCCAAGACTCTGTACGACATGAACAACCCCGAGATCCCCGGGATCCCCAGGTACCTGCCCGCCTGGGAGGGCCCCGAGGATCCCCTGCGCCGGCGCTTTCCGCTCCAGTGCCTGGGCTCCCACACCAAGCGCCGGGTCCACTCCACCTACGACGAGTCCGAGTGGATGGAGGAGGCGGAGCCCCAGGTGCTGTGGATCAGCCCCGCGGACGCCCAGGCCCGGGGCCTGAAGGAGGGGGAGCGGGTCAAGGTGTTCAACGACCGGGGCGCCCTCACCATCCGGGCCCACCTGTCCAAGCGGGTGCGCCCGGGCATCGTGGTCGTCCCCCAGGGGGCCTGGTACACCCCCGACGCCCAGGGCGTCTGCCAGCGGGGCTGCGTGAACGTGCTCACCAGCCAGAAGCCGACCCCCCTGGCCCACGGCAACGCCCAGCACACGGTCCTGGTGGAGGTGGCCAAACCATGAACCAGGAGCAGCTGAGCTTTTTCGTGGACAGCACCCTTTGCATCAACTGCAAGACCTGCGAGATCGCCTGCAAGGACGCCAACGGCGCGGCGGTGGGGCAGAAGCTGCGCCGGGTCTGCACCTATGAGGGAGGCGACTACCCCACCCTGGTCATCGCCAACCTTTCCATGGCCTGCAACCACTGCGAGGATCCGCAGTGCCTGGCCGCCTGCCCCGTGGGCGCCTACCGCAAGCGCCCCCAGGACGGCATCGTGGTGCACGATCCGGACCTGTGCATGGGCTGCGCCTACTGCACCTGGGTGTGCCCGTACGGGGCCCCCCAATACGACCCCGGAACCGGCAAGGTGATGAAGTGCAACCTGTGCGTGGAGCGCCTGGACGCCGGGGAAGCCCCGGTGTGCGTGACCGCCTGTCCCATGCGCGCCATCCAGGTGATGAGCGCCGGGGAGCTGGCCCAGCGCCACGACGCCACCATGGCCATCCGCAACCTGCCGCCGCCGGAGGCCTCCAGGCCCAGCGCCCGGTTCAAGGTCCGGCGGGAGATGAGCCTGGAGTAAGAAGGTGTCAGCGGTCGCCGGGGCCCGGCGGCTTCGGGGCCAGCAGGCTCGCCCTCAGGGCGTCGAGCCGGTCCATCCGGCCCCTGGGCGCCCCGTCCAGGACCTTGACCTGCCGCGCCGTGACGTCCACCACGATGGGCGGGTGCACCGGCCGGTAGCGTTCGTCGCAGACGCTGGCGTTCACGTACACCGTCCCGCCGGCCGTGGCCACCCCGTGCCCGTCGTGGATGTGCCCGAACACGTGCAGCCGGGGCCGCACCGCCCCCAGGCGGATGCGCAGCTCCTCGCACCCCAGGTGCTCCCCGGTCCCCACCTGGTCCAGGACCCCGTACGGCGGGCCGTGGGTGATGAGCACCTCCGTTCCCAGGGGTATCCGGTTCCACACCCGGCGCAGAGCTTCCCCCTTGCGGGGCAGGTTGAACGCCCAGTCGCAGAACTCCGGCTGCCAAGGCGACCCCCAGAAGCGGATCCCCTCCAGTTCCAGCCCCGCATCCTGGAGGTAGGCCAGGCCCGGATGACGCTGGATCAGCCGCGCCGCCTCCCCCGGATCCCGCTGGAACAGCCAGTCGTGATTCCCGGCGATGAAGATCTTGTGCCGATGCGGCTGGGCCGCGAACCAGTCCAGGAACCCCCGGACCTGGTCGGGGGTGCCGGAACCGGTGGCGTCGCCCGCGTGCACCAGCGCGTCCCCGTCGGGAACGTGGAAGCCCTGGTGGCAGTGGGTGTCGGAGATGAGGACCAGGCGCATGGCGGGGCCTTGGGCTGGAAGGAGAACCATAGCATGGGCGCCGGTCCGGGGGCCGTTTCCGATGGAGAAGCCGTTCGACCGGTTTGCGCTCCGGGTGGCAAGGTCGGGTGTGAACGTGCCTGGGCAGCCCGGAGCGGGGCCGGATCCCCAGTCGAGGCAAAAATACATAAATAATAAAAACTGATTTCACCCACACCGTCCGTGCTGGCGCCCAAGGCAACCCAGCCAGGCCATGTGAGTTAGCTTCGCCGGTTGGCTTTGGAGGCTGAGGTCCTGGCGGCCTTTCTAAAAATATTTATATTTTCTTGATCCAATCCACGCCTGGTCCTGGAGTGAGGGCCGGTCGTCCCCCGGAGGCTCCCTCATGGTTTCCTTCTCCCGCCGCAACCCCGGCTCCGGCAGCGCGATCCCCCTTCTGGGCCTGACGGCGGCGCTGGGCCCCGCCTTGGCGGCCACCGCAGCGCCCAGCGTGGGCCCGGTGCAGGTCACCTTGATCTGGCCCGGCCATGCGACGGTCACCCTGGACGACGTGACCATCGTCAAGGGCATCGAACCAGCCCCTGTGAGCGGGGGCTTCGGGGCGGGCCGGCTCCGGCTCGAATCCGGACAGCTGATCCTCAGGCGACCCATCTTCCCCACCGGCCATTCCATCGGGGCCGGCGATCCGTTCCAGACCGACCTGCATCAATGGAACTCCTACGAACCGTCCCGGGCCCGGAAAGAGGTGAAGGTCAGGATCACGGTATTCGACGCTGTGGGCGCACCCGGAGGCGGTGCCCTGGGGAGCAAGGCCCAAGGCGAGATGCTGGACCTGACCTGCGACTACCAGAACTGCACGCCCCGCAACTGGACCCTGGTCACGGCGCCCGGGCCCGACTCGGACCCGGCCGACCCGGCCGTCACCCCCGACGCCGCCGGAGCCCCCGGGAGGCTGGAGGAGCAACTGGAAATCTCCTACGAGAAGGGGACCTTGTCCTGGAGCGAACCGGCCGAATAAGAATGGCTGGACGTCCGGGCTTGGCATCTTGGATTCCTATCTCGGTAGGCTCTTGAACCGGTTGCCATGGTCCCGACCTTGCTTCATAACCAGGAGGAGATCCCTTTTCTCGAGACAAGGAACCTGCCGTGCCAGCAACCCCTCTTCTTGACGCCTCCTCGCCCCTTCCGGCGGCCAGGCACAGAACGCTCTGGGTGAGCGGGCTGGCCCATGCGCTGCACGACGGCCTCACCGACATCATTTACGTCATGCTGCCGGCGTGGCAGACGGAATTCGGCGTCGGCTATGGAATGCTGGCTCTGCTGCGCGGGCTCTATGCGGGAACCCTGGCCGGCCTGCAGGTGGTCACAGGCGGGGCGGCGGACCGATTCGGAGCCCGGACCACGCTGGTGCTCGGCACGGCTGTCGCTGCCGGAGGCTACTTCCTGGCCGGATGGGCCGGCAGCTTTGCCGGGCTGTGCGCGGCCCTGGCCCTGTCCGGCTCGGGCGCCAGCGTGCAGCATCCGGTCGGGTCCGCCGCCGTCTCGCGCGCCTATGGCGCCCAGGCGCGGGGCCCGCTGGGAGTCTACAATTTCTGCGGCGACCTGGGCAAAGCGGCCCTTCCCGCCGCCGCATCCCTCCTGCTGACGGGTCCTGACCTGGCGCGGGACGCTGCGGGTGATGGCCTGCCTCGGTCTCGCGGCCGCGCTCCTGATGGCCCTGTTCATGCCGAAGGCCGGTCGCCCGGAACCCTGCTCCGAGCCTCCGCTGCCTCCGCCGCGGAGCGCTGGGCG
>CAWFOJ010000149.1:0-15479 GCA_963816585.1 uncultured Holophagaceae bacterium
GACGGATGCGGAGATCGAGGCCCTGGCCAAGGGCGCCATGGCCAGCCAGGACCCCAAGTGGCAGGCGCAGGTGCTGGAACGCCTCCAGGAGCATCATTTCCGTTCCAGCGTGGCCAGGGAGCGGGAACTCGTCCTGTTCGTGCAGGGGATGCTGCAGGACCAGCTGGGCCGGCTGGCCCAGGCGGCGGTCACCTTCCACATCCTGGAACGGTATTGGCCCAGGTCCGCCTACCTGGCGAAGGGGCAGGTGGTCCTGGGGCAGGCGGCCCTGGAGCGCAAGCGCTACCAGGAAGCCGAATCCCGCCTGCGCCTGGCCCTGGCCGCCGACATTCCGGCCGAATCCCAGCGCCGGGCCCAGGAACTCCTGCTGTGGTGCCTGGCGGAGCAGGGGCGCGCCGTGGAGGGGGCGCCCATCCTGAAAGCCTTGAAGCCCGGCGGCGCCGGGAAGCCGAGCGAACCGGGGCTGGTGGGCATCCTGGAAGCCCAATGCGCCGCCCAGCAGAGGGACGGAGCCTCCGTCACCCTCCGGGACTACCACCAGCTGTATCCGGACGGCCCCAACGCCCGCCGGGTGGACCTGGACTGGGCCAAGCTCCTGGGCAGCACCGGCGACGCCCCGCATGCCGCCCAGGAATTCCGGGACCTGATCCAGGCGGCGCCCGGGTCCAAGGAGGCGGACGAAGCCCGCCTGGCCCTGGCCACCCTGCTCACGGACGGCCGCCTCCCGGCCCAGGAGGCCAAGGGCCACCCGTCCCCCGGGAGCCTGCTGGCGGGCCTGAAGCATGCCAATCTGAAGGAGGCCCCGGCCCGCCAGGCCTTGCTGGTGAAGGGGCGGCTCGCCGTGCGGGAGGGCCGCTGGCAGGAAGCCCTGGACGACGTGGCCAAGCTGCGGGCCCAGCAGCCGGCCCCGTCCGAAATCCAGGAAGCGGCTCAGCTTCGGGCCGAGGCCATGCGCAAGTGGGCCCAGGAGCTCCTGGAAGGGCGCCAGCCCGCCCCTCTGCTGCCCTACCTGGACCAGGAGGGCGTCCAGGCCCTCACCCCCGAGCAGCGTCTGGCCCTGGCGGGGCGCCTGGCCAAGACCGGGCTCCCGGAAGCCGCCAAGGCCATCCTGCCCCTGGCCCCCCCGGGGGAACGGCCCGCCCTCCTGCGGGAAGCCCTGGCGGGCACCGACTCGGCCGCCAACCCCGAAAGCGCCCTGGACCTGCTCCCGGGCCAAGGCGAGAACGCCCAGAACAGCCTGATGCGGGCCCAGGCGGAGCTGGCCCTGGAGCACTGGTCCAGGGCCCGGGCCGCCCTGGCCAAGGCCCGTCCCGGGCCGGAGCGGGTGCAGGCCCTGGTGGCCTTCCTGAACCGCCCGGCGGATTCCGGGGAAGCTCCAGGCACCCGGCTCAAGGAAGCGGAAGCCTGGCTGGCGCGAGCCCCGGAACAGGGCGCCGCGCGGGCACCCCTGGCCATCCTCACCGCGGACCTGCGGGCCCGGGCAGGGAACTGGCGGGGCGCCCTGAGCCTGTATCCCAGCGCGCCCGCGCCCGCGGACCGGGGCTGGGTGGCCCTCATGCGCGCCACCTGCCAGGCCCGCCTGGGCCAGACCGAACCGGCCAGGGAAACGCTGAAGGAGGCCGAGAACGAGCCGTCCTTCAAGACCGAGCGCCAAGACCTGGAGACTCGCTTGAGCCTCTGACGCTTCGTCGTCGTCCGGGTCCCCTATTCCTCCAGGTACCCCGGATCTTCGATCGCCACCAGGTCGCCGGCGTTCAGGCGCTGAAGCTGGTCGGGGCTCAAGGCCATCTCCGCCCAGCGGGGATCGGTGCGGGGATCGAAGAAGTGCTGGGAGGCCTCGCCGTCTTCGAAGGCTTCCCGGCTGGCCCAGAGGTGGACCCAGCCGATCCGGTTGATGCGGGCGAAGACGATCATGGGCCTTCCCTCATGTGCGGTAGTATGCCTGGATCCCCTTCACCACGGCCCGGGCGAAGCGTTCCCGGAAGGCCGGGTCCCGGAGGTTGGCCGCATCGTCCGGGTTGGTGAGGTTGAGCACCTCCATCAGCACCTTGGTGGCGGCGGTGCTGTAGCGGATCACCGCCGGGATGAAGCTCTGGCCGCCCCGCAGCACCACGTTGCGGATGGGGCGGTTCTCGTGGGTGGCGATGCCCTCCGCCTGCAGGGCCTTGAGCAGCTCCTCGGCGAACAGCCGGCTGCGGGCCTCGCCCTGCAGGCGCTGCTTGGGCGAGAAGGCCACCCGGGAACCGTCGCCCAGCTCCTGGACCTGCACGGTGCGGGAGGCCGGAAGGGCGAACCGCGCCGGCACCCCCACCGCCCCGGGCACGTAGACCATGGTGCCCCGGGCGGAGGGGTGCAGGCTGTCGGCGTGAAAGCTTATGAACAGGGTCTTGCGCACATCGCCGGTCTGGCCGAAGGCCGCGAACAGGTGGTTGGCCAGGACCCACCGCAGGTGCACGCTGATGGCGTTGGGATTCTCCCCGTCGTTGGAGAACGGCGGGCGGGTGAGGATCTCCGCCTGGTCCGTGGGGGCCTTGATGCGGTTGCGGGGGCTGAAGCCCACCCCAGGGTAGCGGATGGTGCAGGAGACCGCCGCCTCGGTCTCCTGCTCCAGCAGGCGCCGGACCCGCATGGTGATGTCGTAGACGTAGTCGGACTCCCACACACCGTTGGCCATGGCGCCCTTGTCCACGCCCCCGTGGCCGGCGTCCAGGACGATGCGGGTGCCCATCAGCCGCGCCCCGGCCGCCACCCTCCGGGTGCGCCGGACCTCCGCCAGCACCTCCCGCTCCTCCTCCAGGGCCACCGTGCCCTCCGGCTGGAACGGGCTGGCCAGGTCCTCCAGGGGGATCTTCACCAGCTGGCCGGGCTGGATCCCGCGCACGTCGGGGATGCCGCTGCGCTGGGCGATCTCCAGGGCCTTTTCGTTCACCCCCTTGGGATCCACCTGGTCGGTGTAGCGCATCACCACGCTGGAATAGAGCGCTTCCCCCTTGCGCAGGTGGTAGGCCGCGTAGCGGCCCTGGGCGTCCTCTTCGTACGACAGCATGGCCCGGAACGCGGCCATGCGCGCCTCGTCGTCCAGGGTGTCCTCGGGCCGGGCCCGCTCCTCCGGCGCCGGCGGGCTGCCGCCCAGGTCCACCGCCAGGATCGCCCTGGGGATGATCCATACGTCTCCGGTCCTGAGCTTTTCCGGATTGGCCGGATTGGCCGCCTGGAGCTGGTCCCAGCGCTGGCCGTGGCCCATGAACAGGCTGGCCATGAGCCAGACCGATTCCAGTCGCGGCCACCGCACCCGGTGCGCCACCTGGTCATCGGTCCAGGTGTCCTGGGGGAACAGGGACTGCAGCGCCCAGCGTTTCCCTTCCGGGGTCAGGTCCCCGAACCCCGCCCAATCCGCAGCGGGCCCCGCCCGGGCCAGGAAGGCCGGAGGAAGGCCCTTGGAAGCCACCTGGAGCCCCTGGCGGAAGGCCAGCAGGATCCGGGTGGAGCCTCCCCCGGGGACCGTCGCCTGGACTTCCGCCGGAGCCGGCAGGTCCTCGGTGGAGCGCGGCGCATGGGCCTGGCCGGCGGTCATGGCCGCGGCCGCCGCCCCCAGGCCCAGGACCAGGACTGCCCGGGCGAACCGGGTGGCCGCCCGCTGAGCGAGGTTCATTCCCGCCACGGCAGGTCGGCGGCCGTGACCTCCACCTGCCCTTCCAGCCCCTGGCGCAGCCAGGCGCGCATGGCTTCCTGGAGATCCTCCGGGTGCCCGGCCCGGGCGGCGAGGAAGGCCTGGAACCGCTGTTCCAGATGGGTCATGCCTTCCTCCAGCAGGAACAGCCGGTCCGCAACCCGCCCCTGGGGGTCCCTGGACTGGGTGGGCGGCAGCTTGAGGGTGCTGACCTCCAGGCCGGCAGCCCCCAGGTTGAAGGTCCACTCCATGTCTCCGGACAGGAGCCGGACCTTGGCCTTGGCCGGGCGCATGCCCCGGGACAGGGCCTCGAAGGCCTCCCGGCTTTCGGCCGGGTTGCCCTTGCGCAGGCTCAGCTCCTTCACGTCCCCCCGCTCGGTGACCAGCTGCACCGCGTCATCCACGAAGCAGGCCGAGGGGTCCCCCTCCAGGCCGCTGGTGCCGCCGTCCGTGAGGCCCCGCATCCACAGCCAGAGAAGGAACTCCTCCCCGAGAAAGCGGCCCTGTTCCACCAGTTCCAGCGGCTTCATGCGTACTCCAGGTTCAGGTCGAAGGGCTCCAGGGCCAGAAGCGTCTCCACCGACAGGTGGGGCAGCAGCCGCCCGGCCAGGAGCAGGGGCGCCAGGGGCTGCAGCTCGCAGCCGAAGGACTTGATGAACAGGCCCACCAGGGCCGACTGGATCTGGTTGGAGGAGGCGGTGGTCCACAGGAGGCCGCCCTTCAGGTCCCAGGCCACTTCGGCCACCCGGGGGGTGGGCAGGACCTGGCGCAGGAGGTCCGCCTTCACCTCGTCCTGGAGGGAGATGCGGGCCTCCTTGCCGATGAAGGCCAGGTCCTTCTCCTTCTGCAGGCTGTGCAGCTTCAGGTCCACCTGGGCCTTGAGCAGGGCCGCGGGCACCCGGCGGGTGTCCAGGCGCAGCCCGAAGACCGCGAACCGCTCCTGCATCACCCATTCCCCTTCGGGGGGGGTGATGAGCAGGTTGCGCCAATCGCACCAGCCCAGCCGCTCCTCCTCCAGCCCGTCCTCGAAGGGACGGAAGGTGTCCTGGCGCAGGCCTTCCAGCAGGTCCGCCGAGGTGGGGATGGGGCCCAGCACCAGGAACCGCCGCAGGGAAAGGGTGCCTTGCAGTAGACTCACGGTTTTCTCCCTAGCAGGCGCCCGAGCCGGGTCAACAGGTTGGAGGATTCCCGCAGGGCCGCCGGCACGCTCGGTTCTATCACCCGGATGGATTCCTGGGCCACGGGCAGCGGGAAAGCGGGGTCGCTCAACTCCAGGAGCAGGGCGGTGATGTTGTCGTGCCCGCCCTGGGCCAGGGCCTCGTCGAGCATCTGTTCCAGGGTCTGGCGCGCCGGCAGGCCCTGGGAAAGGAGCTCCTCCATGCGGGCGTCCGGCAGGTCGCCATACAGCCCGTCGGTGCACAGCAGCAGGCGGTCCCCCCGGCGCAGGGTGGCCTTGGCCATCGCCACCTGGATCGGCTCCGGCCCGCCCAGGGCCTGGGTGATGACGCTCCGGCGAGGGTGGTTGCGGGCCTGCTCGGGAGTCAGGTCGCCTTGATTGACCATCTGCCGCACCAGGGTCTGGTCCTCGGTGAGCGGCACCATCCGCCCGGCGCGGAACAGGTAGGCCCGGCTGTCCCCCACCTGGGCCAGGTAGGCGTGACCGTTCCAGATCACCGCCGCCGTGAGGGTGGAGCCCATGCCCCGGGACGCCCGCTCCACGTCCGCGTACCGTTGCACCGCCGCCGAGGCGGCTTCCACCGCGTGCTTGAGGGCCCGCAGCAGGTCCGATTCCACCGCCTTGGCCGCCGGGAACCGCCCCCAGTGGCCGAACAGGTTCACCGCCACCGAGGCCAACCCTTCCCGGCTGGCGATCTCCCCGGTGGCGGCACCGCCCATGCCGTCGGCCACCGCCGCCAGGATCCCGGACTGGCGGATGGGGGAGGTGGGACGCAGCCCGTTCACCAGGGGCTCTTCCCCATCCAGGTTGCTCACCAGGTAGGCGTCCTCGTTCTGGGTCCGCACCCGGCCTGGGTGGGTGATGGCGTGATAATCGATGATCATGAAGTGTGAATTCCAGCGAACGCGGTCCGCACGGCTCCGGGGGGAAAAACCATGGTACCAGCATCCAGGGTAGCGCGCGGGCACCGGATACACTGGGGCATGTTCCCCGCCTCTGCCCTGCCCCAAGGTGTCCAGGTCCTGGAAAGCACCCGCATCCGCCTGGGCCCCATGACCCGGTTGCAGACGGTCCTCTTGGCCGTTGGGCTGCTGCTGGTGCTGTGGGTTGCCTATAGAATCGGTAGGGTGATCCTGCACATGGTGGCGGGGCTGCTTTTTTTGGGCCTCCTGGTTTTCGGCATCTGGTACCTTTTCTTCAAGTAGGATTCATCTTTCCGAGGAGCAAGCATGGCAGCCTTTTCGTGTCCCAACTGCGGCGCGGATCTCACCGCCCCCCAAAGTGTGCGCATCGCCGAATACCACTTCGGCCGGCTGGAAAAAGCCGACCAGTCGCCCATGGAAGGCCCCGGGTTCATCTACCACCCGGAGCAGCCGGACACCTACACCATCCTCTGCAACACGTGCAAGCGGCTGGTGCGCACCCTGCCCCTCACCCCCAAGTGACCCCCCCATGGCCTGCGCCCCGACGGCCACCTGGGCGGCCGTCGGGGCGCAGGAGCGTTAAAACCTAGTTTTTGACGATGCGCGGGGTGATGAAGACCAGGAGCTCGTCGTTCTGGTCCTGGTCGTTCTTGGTGCGGAACAGGAAGCCGATGAGCGGGAGCTTGGACAGCCAGGGGACCCCGGTGGTGGTCTGCTGGTTGGTGTTCTTGTAGACGCCGCCCATGATGGCGGTGCCGCCGTCCTTGACCAGCACCTGGGTCTCCACCAGCTTGGTGGTGATGGTGGGCGTGCCCTGGACTTCCTGGGTGAAATCGGCATCGTCCTTCTGCACGTGGATGTCCATGAGGATGGTGCCGTCATTGGTGATCTGGGGGGTCACTTCCAGGGACAGGTCGGCGTCGGCGAACGCCACCGTGATGGCCCCGGAGACGTTGCCGGACTGGATGGTCGGGTAGGGGATCTTCTGGCCGGAAAGCACCTTGGCCTTCTTGTTGTTCTGGGTGACCACCTTCGGGGAGGAGATCACCTTGATCACCCCCTCGCTCTCCAGGGCCTGCAGGATCACGTTGATGCTCATGCGGTTGCTGAGGAAGGACAGCCAGAACTGCCCGGCCGGGGCCGAGAGGTCCGTGACCCCCACCTGGCCCGGGGAGAAGCCGACCATGGTGCTGGGGCTGCTGCCGTTGGACCGGTTGTTGATGCTGTTCCAGGAGGGGGCGTTCACGGCGCCCCAGGGAGCGGCCGTGCCGTTGACGTTGAGCTGGGCGGAGCCCTGGTTGCTGGTGGGCCACTGCACGCCGAACGCCTGCTGCCAGTTCTTGGTGGCTTCCACCACCCGGGCCTCGATCTGCACCTGCTGGATCTGCACGTCCAGCTGGGCGATGAGGTCGTCGATCAAGGGCAGGCTGCGGGGCAGGTCGGTGATGATGAGGGTGTTGGTGCGGTCGTCGACGATGATGTTGCCGCGCTTGGTGAGCATCTTCTCGAGGATGGCCTTGGCATCGGCGGCCTTGGCGAAGGACAGGGGGCGAGTGATGCTGGTGGTCTCGCCGGCCAGGGCCTTGGCGTCCTCCAGGCGCTTGCGGTCCTCCTCCTCCTTCTGCAGCTTCTCGACCTTGGCCACCCGGATGATGCCGTTGCTGATCTCCTTGCCCAGCCCGGCGTGCTTCAGGACCACGTCCAGCACCTGGTCCCAGGGCGTGTCGGTGAACTTGAAGGAATAGATGCCCTGCACGTCCTGGTCGACGATCAGGTTCAGGTGCGCCGTGTCGGCGATGATGCGCAGGAAGCTGACGATGTCGGTGCCCACCACGTCGATGGTCATGCGGGCGCCGGTATATTGGCCCCCGGTGTCGCCGAGGGTCCGGCCCTGCCGCAGGTTCCGGGCCCTGGGCGCCTGGGCGCCCTGGGTCTGGTCCTGGGCCGCCGCCCCGGGCGTGGCCGGCAGGAGGGCGTTGACCGTCAAGGTGGGCAAGGTCTGGAACGAGGCGTTGAGGGGCGGCAGGGGCGCCAGGGACGCCGCCGGCGAAGCCACGGGCTGGGCCGCCATGGGAGCGGGCGCCGGCGCGGCGGGAGCCGGGGCCGCCAGGGGAGCGGGAGCCGTGGCCTGGACGGCGGGCGGGGCCGTCACGGGGGCGGGTGCCGGCGCGGCGGGAATCGCGGCCGGAACGGCGGGCGGGGCCGCCGCGGGAGCGGGCGCGGGCACGGCGGGAATCGCGGCCAGAACGGCGGGCGGGGCCGCCACGGGAGCGGGCGCCGGCGCGGCGGGCTGCGCCGTCACCGGTTCGGGGGCCGTGGTTGCGGGCGGTTCCGCGGCGGGCGCGGGTGCGGCCGCCACGTCCGGCTCAGCCGGGACCGGGGTGGGCGCCGCGGCGGGCTGGGCTGGTTCCGGCAGGGCCACCGGGACCGTGGGCGGCAGGGACGCCAGGGGCGGCAGAGCGGCCGGGGCCGGAGCGGCGGGCGCCGGTACCGCCTCCGTGGCGGTCGGGGCGGCCGCGGGAGCTTCCGGAACCGGGCCCAGGCTGGCCTGGACATTGCCCCGGCCCGGATGCAGGAGGATCTTCACCCCCTCGGCGTCCCGGCTCACCTCGGCCTTGGTCCCCGGCACCACTTCCAGGACCACCCGGGTCACATCCGGACGGGAGGAGAACTGGGCCGCCCGCCACCGGATGACCAGCGGGCTGGTGAGGCGGCTGATCTCCTTCCTGGTGAGCGCCGGGCCCCGGTCCACCCCGGGCAGGTCGAGCACGATCCGGTCCGGAGCGGGCAGCACCTGCAGCCTGGGCACACCCTGGTAGCCAGGGATGGCGAACTGCATCAGGGTGCCGTTGTCTGGCGCCGGAAGGATGGCCGCGCTCTTCAGAGTGGAGACCGGGCTGCCGAAGGCCACCTCAGGGACGGCCCCATGGAGGGATCCGGACTGGATCCCCGCCAGAACGACGCTCCCCGCCACCAGCAAGGAACACAGGCGAGCATTCATCGTTTAGCCTCCTCACGCTTGTAGATTTTGACGATGGTGCGGTAGATCTTGCTGTTGGTGCTGTTGGGATCCCACTGATGGAAGGTCACTGACTTGTCGTCGATGGCGACCAGGACGCCGTCCCGGAACCGGTAGCCGATGGGGAGCATGCGGATGTTGCCCCGGGCATCGGACACCACCGCCTTGACCGTGCCGCCCGAGGCCACTCTGCCCTTGACGGCGATGTCGTCCACCATGTCGCCCTTGTTGCTCTGCTCGGCGTCGGTGGGGGCCGCGAAGGGATCCCGCACCAGCTTCGGGCGATACGGGGTCGGGCTGAACACCATCAGGTCCTCGGTGTTCAACTCGCTGCCGGGCGTCGGCGCGGCGATGGATGAGACGGGCGCCTTGGCGGCGGGGTTCCCCGCCGGGGTCTGGGCGCCGGTGGCTCCGAGCTGCAGACCGAGAACCAGGGCTGCGAGCGCGGGCAGGGCTTGAAGCCTGGGAAGGGTGGCGAGCATGGGAACTCAGTCTCCTTGGTCTTTGGTGCCGGGAGCCCCTGGGGCCTTGGGGGCGGCGGCGCTGCCGGGCGCCGGGGCTTCCGGCTTGGCCGGGTTGTAGACGAACGCGCTGACTTTGCAGGTCACCGATACGGGGTAGAGCTGGTTGCCCAACTCCCGTTTCATCTGCATGTCCGAGAGATTGATGATCTTCCCGAAACCGGAAACGAGGGAGGTGAACTGGCCCATGGTGTGGTAGCCGGCCCTGAAGGCGAACTGCACGGGGTACTCCGTGTAGTACTCCTTGGTCACGGGGGGCATCAGGGAGAACGAAATCTGCTCGATGCCCGCCGCGTCCGCCAGTTTCTTGATGCGGTAGGGGAGTTCGCCCCGGTCCGCCTCGGTGGGCATGATCTTGACCAGCTCTTCGATCTCCTTTTCCTCCTGGGCCACCTCGACCTTGAGCTTCTCGTAGATGTCCTTGAGGGCATAGCCCCGGTTCACTTCCTGCTGGAGGGTCGCGTTGGTGGCTTGCAGGGCTTTCAGCTCATCCCGCTTCCCCCCCAGGAGGAAGAAGATCAGCACGAAGACCAGCAGGCCGGCCAAACCGCCGATGAGGATCTGTTTCTGGAAGTTCGAGCTCATGGCTGCCTCAGGCTGAATTCTTCAGGTCGCATGAGATGGTGAATTCAACCGTGCGCCCCGTCTTGTTCGCCGCGGGATACTGCACGTTCTGGAACCACTTGTTCTGCTCAATCAGCCGGTTCCGGAACTGGTTGATGGCTTCGAAGCTGCCGCTCTCGCCCCGGATGCTGATGTTCATGCCCCTCTGGTTGATCTCCCGGAACCACACGTCGTCGGGCAGGCAGTTGGCCAGTTCCTCCAGGATGTGCACCGGGAGCGCCTGGTTGTCCTTGAGGCTCTTGATGACCTCTTTCTTCTTGGCCAGGGCCTCCTTCTTTTCCCGGAACGTCTTTTCCAGCTGGATGTACTTTTCCAGCTCCTGTTTCTTGGCCTGGAGTTCGACCTTGCGCTGGGTTTCCGTCTCCACCTTGCCGTTGAGGTACACGTAGTAGACTCCGCCCATGGCGGCGAGCACCACGCCCAGCAGGACCCCGGCGATGGGGAAGCTGGCCCGGGTGGTGGCCTCCCCCTCGGTGTAGACCTGCTGTACCGCTTCCGGCTTGTCCGATTTCCTGGCGCTGGCCTGGGCGAGGGAATCGCCCAGAAGGTTGATCTTGATCATCGGTCCCCCACTTGGCGCAAAGCCAATCCAACCGCCACCGCGGCGGTGCAGCCGATGTCGCGTACCACGGCGGGATCCACGCTCCGCTCATCCATCTCGACGGACCGGAACGGATCCAGCCGTTCCACCGGGACCCGCAGCCTCTCGCTGAGGATATCGGGCAGGTGGACCACCTTGGCGCTGCCGCCCGAGAGCAGGACCCGGTCCAGGCGGTCCACCTTGAAGCTGGACCGGAAGAAGTCGATGGTCCGGCTCAGCTCATCGGCAAAACTGTCCGAGATGGCCGAAAGGGAGGGCTCCACCTCATCGGGGGTGCGGCCTTCGGCGCCGATGCCTTCCTTGAGCTGTTCGGCCGCCTCCCGGGAAACCCCCCAGTCCTCCATGAGCTTGTCGGTGAAGCGGTGGCCGCCCCAGGCGATGTCCCGCCAGAACAGGGACTTCTTGCTCACCAGCATGGTGAGGTTGGTGAACTGGGCACCCATGTTCACCAGCGCCACCACCTCGTCCCGGGCGCCTTCGTCGGCGGTGATCTCGTACAGGTTCTGGATGGCGAACACGTCCACGTCCACCAGCACTGGCTTGGCGCCGGCCATGGACACGCAGCTCAGGTAGGCCTCGATCTTGTCCTTGCGGCAGGCCACCAGGACCACGTCCATGTTGCCGTCGGCGGGCCGTTCCTCCAGCACCGCGAAGTCCAGGGCGTAGGCATCCAGCCCCTGGCCGGCGGGGAAGAAGCTCTCAGCCTCCCAGCGCACCGATTCCGCCAGTTCGGCCGGACTCATGAGGGGGAAGGTCACTTTTTTGACCATCACCTGCTGGCCCGAGACCGAGATGGCCACCTCCCTGGCCTTGATCTTCTGCTCGGCCAGCACCTGGCGGATGGCCGTGGCCACCGCGTTGCTGTCCATGATGTCGCCCTCGACGATGGCGTCGAAAGGCAGGACGGCCATGCCGAGCTTCTGGAGGCGTTGCCGCTGACTGCTGCCCTTGCCGGTGACCTGAAGTTCGCAGATTTTTACAGAGCTGGAACCGATATCCAACCCAATAAGTTGCTTCTTCTTATTGCCGAAAAGACCCACAGGGAGCCTCGCTGTATGAAGATGAAGATTGGGCGATTCAGTCTAACCTGTTGTTTACCAGCGTCAACTTGAAGTTCAGGGAATTATTTTTTTTTGGGGTCGAAGGCGACGATTAAGACAGTAATGTTGTCCTCCCCCCCGTTGTCCATGGCTTGGCGGACCAGGGTTTCGACCGCCGCGTCGGGGTCGGGGGCGTTCCGGACGGTTTCCCAGATTTCTTGATCCTGCATCATTCCTGACAGACCATCGGTGCATAGCAAAATACGATCCAATTCCTTGACCCGGATCTCCTGAATGGCGATGTCCAGGTCGCCCCCGTTGCCCAGGGCCTGGGTGATGACGTTCCGGAAGGGGTGCCGGCGGGCTTCGTCCGGAGTCAGGACCCCGTTGGCCACCTGCTCCGCCACCCAGGAATGGTCCTGGGTGATCTGCCGGATCCCTTCCGGATCCAAAAGATAAGCCCGGCTGTCGCCCACGTGCACCAGGGTGGCATTGTCCCCGTGGACCAGGCAGGCGACCACCGTGGAGCCCATGGATTCCCGCTCGGGGTTGGTCCGGATGTCGTCCAGGATCCCCTGGTCGGCCAGGAGCAGGGCCGCCTTGAGGCGGTTGCCGTCATAGCTGAGCGCCTCTTCGTACTCCACCGGCCAGGTGCGGTCCCGCTCGGCGGTATGGGCGATGAAATCGCCGATCTTGTCCACCACGATCCGGCTCGCCACCTCGCCGGCGGCGTGGCCGCCCAGCCCGTCGGCGACCACGAACAGGCCCAGGTCCGGCTGGAGCAGAAAATTGTCTTCGTTGTGCTTGCGCACGCATCCGACTTCCGTCCGGCCGGCCGTGGAGATCCGCATGGTCATCTTCTCCTGAGAATCCGGTCCAGCGTCTCCCGGGCCTTGGCCACCAGGGAAGCCCACTGCTCAACCAGTCCAGGAGCCGTTCCGGATTTCGGCTCCGGGGCCCTGGTCCTCGCGCCCTTCGCCGGAGCGCCGGCCGGCGGCTTGGGGCCCAGGGTCTGGGCCACCGCCCACAGCCGGCCCGCCCGGGCGTGCATGCCCAGGGACTCGAAGGTCTGGGCCAGGAGGATGGTGGAATCCAGGTCCTTGGGGTTCAATTGCAGGGCGGTCTCCAGGGCCCGCACCTGGAGGCGCTTGTCGCCGCCGGCGGCCTCCAGCATCCTGCCGTTGAGGGCGTGGTACTCCGCCCGGGTGCCGTCCAGGCGGATGGCGGTACTGGACCAGGCCCAGGGCCTTGTCGAAATCCTTGGCTTCCGCCGCGGCCCTGGCCTCCTGAACTCATTCCCCCGCGGTCTTGAGGGCCGCGGGCCGGGGGCTCGGGGATGACCTCCGGAGGCGCCTGGAAGGCCGGCTCGGGGGGCGGGGGCGGGGGCGGGGGCGGGGGCGCCCCCTCCGCAGGCCGCTCCGGCGCTGGCAGGTCCTTCAGCATGTTGTAGGCTTCCGCCAGCATCCGGAACCGTTGCTCCGCCTCTGCCTTGGCTGCCCCGGAGAACCGGTCGGGGTGCCATTTTTTCGCCATGCCATGATAAGCTGCCTTGATTTCCTCAGGCGTGGCGCCCGGTGAAATGTCCAGGACTTCGAAAGGGTTCATGGCTGATCCGCAAGGGATTATAATTAAATTATAATGAGTTTCCTTCTAACAGTGATATTAACCTAGTTCACCTTGGGTAGGAAAGATACGACTCATTGTCCCTTGAGCGGGAACCACTTACCATCGGGCAATTGCCTATATTCCAAGCACCTGCCCTGGGAGAAATTATTTTTCCGGCGGATTTGCTGGCACACTCTTAGGCCTCGGATGGAGCGGAGGATGGGCTCGGGTCCTTTGACGGCATGGCGGGAAGGTCTGGCGGCGGGGGATCTCTCGGCCGAATTCCTGGCCATGGCCGCCCTGGAGCGCATGGAGCGCCTGGAGGGCACCCTCAACGCCATGGTCCACCGGGATCCCCGCCGGACCCTCCGGGCGGCCCGCGCGGCGGATGCGCGCCTGGCCCGGGGCGAGCGCGGCCCCATGCTGGGCATCCCGGTGGCGTTCAAGGACAACCTGCACCTGCAGGGCGCGCCGGTGGGCAACGGCTCGCGCATCATGGGGGACTACCGGGCGCCCTACAACGCCACCGTGGTGGAGCGGCTCCTGGCGGCCGGAGCGGTGCCGGTGGGCAAGGCCAACATGGATGAGTTCGCCATGGGTTCCAGCGGGGAGTTCAGCGCCTTCGGCCCCACCCGCAATCCCTGGGACCTGGGCCGGGTGCCCGGAGGCAGTTCCTCGGGCCCCGTGGTGGCGGTCGCCGCCGGCTACGCCCCCTTCGCCCTGGGCTCGGACACCGGCGGGTCGGTGCGCCTGCCGGGGAGCTTCTGCAACGTCACGGCCTTGCGCCCCACCTATGGGGCCCTCAGCCGGTACGGCCTGACCGCCATGGCCTCGTCCCTGGACCAGGTGGGCCCGGTGGCGGGAAGCGCCCAGGACCTGGCCGCGGGCTTGGCGGTCATGGCGGGCGCGGATCCGCTGGATTCCGACTCCATCGACCTGCCGGGCTCCGAACGCCTGGCCGACCTCCGCCCGGCGAAGCTTGAGGGCCTGCGCGTGGGTTTGCCGCGGGAGTATTTCGCCGAAGGCATCGACCCGGAGGTGCGGCGTGCGGTGGAGACGGCCCTGGCGGTCCTGGAAGCCCACGGGGCCGAACGGGTCGAGGTGAGCCTGCCCCACACGCCGTACGCCATCGACACCTACTACCTCATCAACACGTCCGAGGTCTCCAGCAACCTGGCCCGGTTCGACGGCCTGCGCTACGGCGCCCGCAAGCTGGGGCCCGCCCTGCGGGACATGATCGCCGAAACCCGGGACCAGGGCTTCGGGCCGGAAGCCAAGCGGCGCATCCTGCTGGGCGCCTTCTGCCTGAGCAAGGGCTACTACGACGCCTTCTACCTCAAGGCCCAGAAGGCCCGCACCCTCATCGCCCGGGATTTCCGCGCGGCCTTCGGGCGGGTGGACCTGCTGGCCGCCCCGGTGTGTCCCGGCACCGCCTTTCCCTTCGGGGAGCGCACCGCGGAACCCCTGGCCATGTACCTTTCGGACGTGTTCACGGTCACCCCGGCCCTGGCCGCGCTGCCGGCCCTTGCCCTGCCCTGCGGGTTCGCCGGCCACCTGCCGGTGGGCCTGCAGCTCATCGGGCCGGCCCTGGGCGACGTCCGGCTCCTGGAAGTGGGCCACGCCTTCCAGGAGATCACCTGCCACCACCTCAAGCATCCGACAATCTAGGAGTGTGACCATGGCCCTCGACATCGTCATGCCGCAGATGGGAGAATCCATCACCGAAGCCACCATCCTCAAATGGCACCGCAAGGTGGGCGAGACCATAGACAAGGATGAGACCCTCTACGAGATCTCCACCGACAAGGTGGATGCGGAGATCCCCGCCCCCGTGGGCGGCACGCTCCTGGAGATCCTGGTGCAGGAGAACGCCACCGTCCCGGTGGGCACGGTGGTGGGGCGCATCGGGGGCGAAGGGGAGAAACCCGCGGCAGCAGCTCCCGGAAAACCGGCCGGTCCTCCGGCGCCCCCGGAGCCGGCGCCCGCTCCCGCGGCCCAGGCGGCGCCGGACCAGGCTCCGCCCGCGGCCCAGGCGGTGCCGGACCAGGCTCCGCCCGCGGCCGGAATCCAACCTGACGAAGAATCCCTGGAGGGACGCCTGCGCACCAAATCCAGCCCCCTGGTGCGGCGCATGGCCCAGGACGCGGAAGTCGACCTCGCCGTGGTCAAGGGCACCGGCCTGATGGGCCGGGTCACCAAGGAGGACATGGAGGCCTACCTGGCCAGCCGGGCCCCCGCCTCCGCCCCGGCCCAGTCCCCCGCCCCCATTGTCTCCCCGCCTCCCCCCGGCCCAGGCCCC
>CAWFOJ010000150.1:0-13962 GCA_963816585.1 uncultured Holophagaceae bacterium
GACGCATTGCTCCCCTGGTAGTTGGCGGAGGGGTGCAGCCGGCCCACGCTCAGCCATGCCTGCAGGGCTCCCTCGCTGTCCCGCAGGCTGTCCTCGATCTCCGCCAGGCGGGTCCAGAGCTCGGCGTCGGTGGGCAGGAGCCTCACCGCGTGGGCGAGGGCGGCCTTGGCGGCCGGGCGCTGGGAGTCCCGGCTCTGGGACTCGACGTAGTAGAGCAGGCCCAGGTGGGCCCAGGCCTCGCCGCTCCTGGGGTCCAGATCGGTGGCCTTGACGGCCGGGTCCACGGCGGCGGCCAGGTTGCCGCTCTGCATGAGGGCTTCCGAGAGCCGCAGGTAGGCCTGGGAGCTGTCCGGGACCAGGGCGATGACCTTGCGGTACAGCGCGGCGGCGCCCTGGGGATTGTTGCCGCCGCCGTCGGGCTGCAGGGCCCGGGCCTGGATCATGAGGGCGCGGGGATCCGCGTCCGGAAGGGGTGGGGGCGTCCCGGCACCCAGCAGCAGGGAAGCGGCGAGGGCTAGGATGATCTTCATGGACAAGGCGGATCCTGTTTTCAAGCGAGGAGGTCGAGCAGGCGCCGGTAGGCGGGGCCCCATGCCTCCGGGGGCAACAACCGCTGTTCCGCGGCGGCCCGGGGACAGGGTAGGATGCAGTGTATCGCCGTTCGGGCCGGATTCTGCCCATCATGGCCGCTCTTTTTGTCCCTGGGCAGGCGTTCCAGGCAGGCTTCCCACGTCGGCACCAGGGGCGCCAGGGGGGCCAGGCGGGTCGCGACCCGGGCCAGGAAGTCCCGGGGGAAGGGGGGCAGCCCCTGGGCCTCGGCCAGGCAGCAGGCGGCCAAGATGCCCAGGCCCACCGCTTCCCCGTGCAGGAGCCGGTAGCCGGAGGCCGCTTCCAGGGCGTGGCCCAGGGTGTGGCCCAGGTTCAGCAGGCGGCGCTCGCCGGCCTCCAGGGGATCCCGGCCCACCACCGCGGCCTTGCCCCGCAGGGCGCGCAGCAGCGCCTCGGAACTGGGCAGGTCGTCCTCCAGCAGGGTCTCCGCCCAGGCCAGGTCCCCCTCGATGAGGGCCATCTTGAACATTTCCCAGCGGCCCGCGTCCAGCTGGCGCGCCGGCAGGGTCCGGAGGAAGGCGCGGCACACCACCACCTGGGCCGGGTGGTGGAACACGCCGGCCAGGTTCTTGCCGGTTTCAAGGTCCACGCCGGTCTTGCCGCCGAGCCCGGCATCCACCTGGGCCAGCAGGGTGGTGGGCCAGGCGTGCCAGGGGATGCCCCGCATGTACAGGGCCGCCGCCAGCCCCGGCCATGTCCGTGAGCACGCCGCCGCCCACCGCCACCACGGTGGAGCTCCGGCGCAGCGGGATCCGGGCCCAGGCCTCCAGCCAGGGGATGAGGGTCTCCAGGCGCTTGGCGGACTCGGGCACGGCCACCCACAGGGTGCCCGGAGGCTCGGGCATGCGGAAGGCGCGCCAGGCGGCCTGGACCGCCACGTCGCCCACCAGCGCCCAGTGGGATGGGGGCAGGAAGGCCGCGGCGGGATTCTCCTCGACCCGGACCCGGGTGGGAAACCCTCCCGGCAGCTTCAACTCCATGCTTCCACCACCTGGGAGCCTGTCCATGTATTATTCGGCCCCGCGCTGGTGGCACCGGGCCTAGCCAGACAAGGAAGGCTCCGAAGGAGGTATAGGTTATACCTTCGAGGAGCGTGACGCAGGATGGCTGGGCCCGCTGCCACCAGCCCGGAGGGTCGGCGTCCAGACCCGCGCCTCTCGTGTGCAAGGCCCTTGAAGGTAGACCCACTACCTCCTGCGGGCCTTGCGCACGATATGCACGGGTCTGGACGTCGACGCGGGGCCGAATAATACATGGACAGGCTCCTAGGCCAATTCTAGAGCTTTTCCCGGTAGTCCTCAACGTCGTCGTCGTTGCCGGCTTCCTTGCGGAACCGGTCCGAGAGCTGGTCCAGCTCGATGTAGCGGTCGGCCACGTCCATGACCTTGTTGGCCATGGCCGAGCGGAAGCCGGCCACCTCCACCCGCACCCCGTTCTGGGCGAGGGCCTGGAGGGGGTAGGCGAAGTCCTCGTCCCCGCTCACCAGGATCACCAGGTCCACCTTGTCGGAGTAGTTCATCATGTCCGTGGTGATCTCCACCTCCAGGCGGGCCCTGCGGGTGCCGTCCCGCTCCAGCTTCACCGGCTTCTGCACCACCCGGAAGCCGTTGCGGCGCATCCAGTGCAGGAAGCCGCGCTGGCGGTCGGCGGTCTCGTCCACGCCGGTGTAGAAGAAGGCCCGCAGCAGTTCCCGGTCCCGCCCCACCAGGAGCGCCAGGAGCCGGCTATAGTCCACTTCGAAGCCCAGCTGGCGGGCCGAGTGGAAAATATTATTACCGTCTATGAAAACGGCACATCTCATCATGGCTGGTTCCTAAAGGAGGGAGCGTTCCCCCGGGATTTGAATAGATCCGCAATGCGGATCATTCATCATGCCATGAGCCCAATTATGAAAGAATCCCTTCATGGCCGAACCGTCCAGTTCTTTCTTTCAGTCGGACCAGGTGGACGAGCAGCCCCACCGGCACACGCTCCTGGTGCGCCTGGTGGGTTACCTGAAGCCCTACTGGCCCGGCCTTGTGGCCCTCCTGCTGCTCATGGCCGCAGGAGCGGTGCTGGACGTGCTCCCCTCGGAATTCACCCTGCGCCTGATCGACCACCACCTGGCCAAGGGCAGCCTGCGCGGGGCCGGCCCGCTGGTGGCGGCCTTCCTGGGCTTCGTGGTGCTGGGGTTCGTGGTCCAGACGGCGCGGTTCGCCCTGCTGGCCTGGGTGGGCCAGCGGGCCATGCTGGACCTGCGCATGCAGCTGTTCGCCCACCTGATGAAGCGCAGCACCCACTTCTTCCACCGCAACCCGGTGGGGCGGCTCATGACCCGGGTCATCAGCGATGTGCAGAACCTCAACGAAATGTTCTCCTCCGGGTTCGTGGCCATCGTCGGCGACGCCCTGTCCCTGACCGCCATCGTGGTGTGGATGTTCGCCAAGCACGTGGGGCTGGCCCTGGTGGCGGTGGGCATCCTGCCCCTGCTGCTGGTGGCCACCGAGATCTTCCGGCGCCACGCCTCGGTGGCCTACCGGGAGACCCAGGGCCGCTATGCGGCAATCCAGGCGTTCCTGCAGGAGCAGCTGGCCGGCATGCCCCTGGTGCAGATGAACGCCCGGGAGGCGCACAGCAGGCGGCTGTTCAACGAGTTCAACCAGAAATACCTGGACGCCTTCCTGCGCACCATCTTCGCCTACGCGGTGTTCTTCCCGGTGGTGGAGTTCATCACCAACGGCACCCTGGCGGCCCTGATCTTCTACGCCGGCTTCAAGCTTCGGGCCGGCACCCTCACCCTGGGCCTGCTCCTGGCGTTCATCCAGCAGTCCGGGCGGTTCTTCCGGCCCATCCGGGAACTGGCCGAGCGCTACAACGTCATGCAGACAGCCCTGGCTTCCAGCGAGCGGATCTTCAAGCTGCTGGACAACACCGACCAGGTCCCCGAGGACCCGGAGCCCCTCCCGGTCACGTTCCGGGAGGCGATCCGCCTGGAGGGGGTCGGCTTCGCCTACGAGCCCGGGGGGCGCAAGGTGGTGCGCGGCCTGTCCGGGGTCATCCCCCGGGGCCGCCGGGTGGCGGTGGTGGGTCACACCGGCGCCGGCAAGTCGACCCTCATCAACCTGCTCATGCGTTTCTACGACGTGGATGAAGGGCAGATCACCGTGGACGGCGCCGACCTGCGCCGGGTGGGCCTGACCTCCCTGCGCGGGCTGTTCGGGCTGGTGCTGCAGGATGTGTTCATCTTCTCCGGCACCCTGGAGGAGAATATCACCCTGGGCCGGCCCCTGGACCGGGGCCGGCTGGAGGCGGTGCTGGAGCACAGCCAGCTGCGGGACCTGGTGGGGCGGCTGCCCCTGGGCCTGGAGACCCAGGTCGGGGAGCGGGGCCAGAAACTCTCGGCCGGGGAGCGCCAGCTGGTGGCTTTCGCCCGGATGCTCTACCTGGAGCCCCAGGTGCTGCTCCTGGACGAGGCCACCGCCAACATCGACAGCGAGACCGAGAACAAGATCCGGCAGGTCATCGAGCGGGTCAGCCACCGCCTGACCACCTTCACCATCGCCCACCGCCTGAGTACCATCAAGGACGCGGACGAGATCTGGGTCATGGACCAGGGCCAGCTGGTGGAGCGCGGCAACCACGAGGAACTGATGCGGCGCGGGGGCACCTACGCCAAGCTGGTGCGCCTGCAGTTCGAAGGGGAAGGAGCGGCCTGAGCCTGAAATGGTCAAGAGAATCCGGATTTTTAATCTTTTTGCTCCGCATCCCGCCGCGCCGGCGGGAGCCGAGAAAAGCACGAGGCTTCCGGGCGGCTATGGTAGGACTTGTCCATGGCCATGACCCAGCTGCCGCCCCTCTACCCCATCACCGATGCCCGCCTGGAGACCCCCCTGTCAGTGCAGGTGCGCAACCTGGGCCAGGCGGGGTTCCCGCTGGTGCAGTTCCGGGGCAAGCCCCTGGACGCGCGCACCCAGTGGCGGGAACTGGAAACGGCCCTGGCCCAGGCCCGGGCCGACGGCGGCTGGCCGGCCATCTGCGTCAACGACCGGGCCGACCTGGCGGTGCTGGCGGCCTGGAAGGGACTGGTCCCCTGGGGCCTGCACCTGGGGCAGACGGACCTGCCGCACCGGGCCGCCCGCGGGCTCCCGGGCCTGGGGCGGGTGCACCTGGGGGGATCCGCCCACCGGCCCGAGGAGTGGCTCGCCCTGGATCCCGCCTGCGACCACGCCGGGGTGGGCCCCCTGCGGGCCACCGCCACCAAGACCGGCCACGCCCGGCCCCTGGGCCTGGAGGGCCTGGAGGCGGGGTGCCGGGCCCTGCGGGCGGCGGGGGTGGCGCCGGCGGCCATCGGCGGGCTGACCCCGGAAGATGCCCGGGATGCCTTCCGGGCCGGCGCGGAAGCCCTGGCCATGGTGGGCGCCGTGGCCCGCTCCGGGGCCCCCGGGGAGTTGCTGTGGCAGGTCCAGGCCGAGCGCTGGCGGGCCCGGCGGCCCTTCGCCCCCGGGCAGGGGATCGTGATCCTGGGTGGGAGCGGGGCGGGCAAGACGACCCTGGCGGAGCACCTGGCCCGGCGGCTTGGGCTGCCGGCCCGGGACTCGGACCAGCGGGTGGTGGAACGGCGCGGGGAAGCCATCCCGGCCATCTTCGCCGCCCACGGGGAGGGTGGGTTCCGGGCCCTGGAGGCCCAGGTGGTGCGGGAATGCCTGCTGGCTCCCGGGGTGGTGGCCCTGGGCGCTGGCGCCTGGGAGGACCCGGACACCCGGGCGGCGGTGCGGGCCTCCGGTTTCGCGGTGCTGTGGCTGGCGGAAGTGCCTCGGCGGGCCTGGGCCCGGGTGGGCGGGGATCCGGGGCGGCCCCTGGCGGGGACCTTCGAGCAGTTCATGTCCCTCTGGGCCTGCCGCACGAAGGCCTGGTGGGAAGGGGCCATGGTGCTGCCCCTGGGCCGGTCGCAAAAGGAACTGGCCGACGCCCTCCTTTCCGGGACAGCTTGAGTTGTGCAACACTCAGGCTGACACTCCTCGCACATGGACCTGATCCTCTCCGACCTCCACTCCAACCTGCAGGCCCTGCGCGCGGTCATGCGCTACGCCAGGCGGCGGGTGGTGGACCGTTTCGTGATCCTGGGCGACCTGGTGGGCTACGGCGCCAGCCCCAACGAGACCCTGGATCTCATCCTCCAGATGGAGCCCCGGGTGATGGTGCGGGGCAACCACGACCGGGCCTGCGTCAGCCCCGGGAGCGACCTGGGCTTCAGCCTTCCCGCCCGCACCGCGGCCAGCTGGACCCGCAGCCGCCTCACCCCGGAGCACGCCCGGTTCCTGGAGCAGCTGCCCGTGGGGCCCCTGGAGGTGGGCGGGACCTACCTGATCGCCCACGGCTCCCCCCTGGACGAGGACACCTACCTGCTGCACCCCCGGGAAGTGCTCCAGGCTTTCGACGGCCTGCGCCACCAGGCCTGCTTTTTCGGCCACACCCACCTGGCGGAGGGCTACGAACTGGACGAAGCGGCCCAGCGCCTGAGCCACCTCGCCTTCGAGCCCGGGGCCTGGTTCCAGCTGCGCAAGGGCTGCCGGTACCTGATCAATCCCGGGTCCGTGGGGCAGCCCCGGGACCGGGATACCCGGCTGTCCTTCATGACCTTTGACCCGGCGGCTGGCCGGCTCAAGCTGCACCGGCTGGAGTACGACCACGCCGGCGCGGCCCGGGCCATCCTGGCCGCCGGGCTCCACCCCAACCTGGCCGAAAGGCTGCACCACGGCATTTGAAGGTTCCGCATGTCCCAGACCCCCCCACCGAGCCAGCCCGACCTGGACACCCTCCTGGAAAGCATCCGGCAGGCACGCCACTCGGCCAGCCTGAGGGTGGAAGGCACCGACCGGGTCCTGGGGCACTTGCGGGTGCGCAGCCTGGAGCCGGGCACCGCCATCCAGCTGGAGGGCGCCAAGCGCAGGGACCTCCTGCCCGCCCCCGGCTCCAAGGTCACCCTGTCCTTCCTGGTGGAGGACGAGGTGGTCTCCCTGCACACGGTGCTGCTGGACCCGCTCCCCCCCGCACCTTGCGCGCCGCCTGGCCGGACCAGGCCCCGGACCGCCACCGGCGGGAGGAGGTGCGGGTGGCCACCCCGGACCTGCCGCCCCTCAAGGCCACCCTCCAGGTCCAGGGCCGGCGGCTCCCGGCCAAGCTGTTGAACCTCACCGAGAACGGCCTGGGCCTGGGGCTGAAACAGGCGCCCCCGGCGCCCTTGGAGGGCGAGGTGCTGGTGGAGACCCGGATCCCCGGGGGCATCCCCTTGCGCATGGTGGGCGAGGTGCGCCACTGGGACCAGCGCCCGGGGGACCCCCTGCCGTTCCGGGTGGGGCTGGTGCTGCGGGACCTGCCCCCGGCCGCGCTGGAATCCCTGCGGCGGATGATCCAGGCCCGGCGCATCATCCTTTCGGATTCCATCCGGAAGGAGTGAGCGCCTGGCCGGATAGGCACTACAATCCGGGCATGCGCGCCCTCCTGATTCCCGCCCTCCTGTCCGCCGCCCCGGCCCTTCCGGCCCAGACCGTGGTCCGCCCCTACCGCATCAGCCCCGCGGCCAGCGTCACCCAGGAACTGGGCATCAGCAGCGTGCGCATCGACTACCACCGCCCGGCGGTGCGGGGGCGCAAGATCTGGGGCGCTCTGGTGCCGTACGGGGCCGTGTGGCGGGTGGGGGCCAACGAGGCCACCACCATCGCCTTCAGCGACCCGGTGCGGATCGACGGGCACGACCTGGCCGCCGGCACCTACGCCTTCTTCGCCATTCCCGGCCCGGACGCCTGGACCCTGATCTTCAGCCGCACCGCCAAGCAGTGGGGGTCCTTCACCTACCAGGCCACCCAGGACGCCCTGCGGGTCACGGCGAAGCCCCGCGCGGTGCCGGCCCAGGAGTACCTGGCCTACACCATCCAGGTGACGGCGCCGGACGCGCTGCGGGTGGAACTGGCCTGGGACACCCTGGCGGTGGGCTTCGACGTGGCCCTGGACGCCCCGGGCATCTACTGGTCCTACCTGGAGAAGGCCGTGGCCGGCGCCGGCCCCGAGGAATGGCAGCCCCTGGACACCGCCGTGGCCTACTGCCTGCAGAGCAACACCCACCTGGACCGGGCCCAGGAGTGGGCGGACCGCTCCATCCGCATCCGCGAGGGCTACCGCAACCTGTCCCTGAAGGCCCAGCTGCTGCGCCGCCAGGGCCGGAACGGGGAGGCCCTGGAGCTGCTGCGCAAGGCCATCGCCCTGGCGGCGGCCGGGGCGCCGGCCAATACCCAGGAGGAACTGAAGGCCATGGAGGCGGACTGGGTCCGGGAACCTTAGGTATTGTCCGCGCCGGAATTTCTGCGGCGGCTCTGGGCGGGAGGAGTCATCATGGACCCTTCTTAGGAGAGCCTTATGGCGGAATTCCCCATCACCGACCGCAACCGGGTGCGCCGGCGTCCGGACCGTGCGTCGTACGACCGGGAGGCGGTGTACCGGGTGCTGGACGGGGCCCTGGTGGCCCATGTGGGCTTCGTGGTGGACGGCCAGCCGTACGTCACCCCCACCGCCTTCTGGCGCAAGGGGGACGTGCTGGACTGGCACGGCTCCATGGCCAGCCGCATGCACAAGGCCCAGGCCAAGGGGCTGCCGGTGTGCGTCACCGTCACCCACCTGGACGGGCTGGTGCTGGCCCGGTCGGCCTTCAACCACAGCCTCAACTACCGCTCGGTGATGATGTTCGGCATCGCCCGCCCGCTCCCGGAGGAAGCGAAGGCCGCGGCCCTGGATGATTTCGTGGAACGCGTCTGCCCGGGGCGCTCCCGCCAGGCCCGCCCGGGTTCCCCCGCGGAACTGCGCCAGACCGCCGTCATCGTCCTGGACCTGGTGGAGGCGGTGGTGAAGATCCGCGACGGCGGGGTGCACGACGATCCCGAGGACATGGACCGGCCCGTGTGGGCCGGGGTGGTGCCCCTGGCCGTGCAGGTGGGCCCGGTCCAGCCGGACGGGCCCGAACGGCCGGACCTGCCCGCGCCCGCGCCCTGGGCCGGCGCCGCCGGGAAACGGTTCGACGAGCTGCTGCAAGGCCCGGCCTGATGAGCACCCCGGCGGCGGCCACGCCGGCGGGGCCTTCGGGGACAGCCAGGAGGCCACCATCGTCCTGGTGCCCGGAGCCCACCACGCCCTGCTCAACCTCCCCCAGGTGCGGGTGGCCACCCGGGCCTTCCTGGAGGCTGCGGTGGGGCCCAGGCCATGATCCAACACGGGTGGGCGGCATCAGGGGACTGAACGCCATTCCCCTTCCGCCGACGGAAGGGCAAGGCCTGGCTTCCCGGATTTCACCGCCTCCCAGGTCCAGCGGTGGGATGGGCCGGGACCCGCGCGATGACGCCGCCCGGCTCCTACGGCTTGGCGCCCTGGGCCTTCCGGGCCGCCTCCACCTTGGCCGCCGCCGCATCCCGCTCTTCCTGGCTGGGCTTGCCCCAGACCACCCACCTGGGGCGGGTCTTGAGCAGCTCCAGGAGCTCTTCGGTAGTCCGCAAGGTGCGGTCCAGGGACTTGATGCTCTCGTCCGCGTCCGGTCCGGCCTCCGCCAGCACCTCCCGGATCTCCTTGGCCAGGCCTTCCAGCTGGGTGAGGGTCCCGGCCAGGTGGGACGTGACGGTCTCCAGGTCCCCCTGGCCGGCGGTGACCAGCCCCTGCACCTGGGCCAGGGTCTGCTGCACGCCCTCCAGGGTCTGGTCCAGGGCCCGCACGGAACCCCGGCCGTCCTGCACCAGCTTGCGGCTCTCGTCGCTGAGCTGGCGCACGGACTGGAGGGACTCGTCCAGGCTGCGCAGGGCCTGGCTCACGCCGGGATGGTCCAGGACCGCGCCCATGCCCTTCTGCCGGAACTGGGCGCGCAGCTCGTCCACGCCCTTGTTGAGGTTGGTCGCCAGGGCGGTGATGGCGTCCACCAGGGTGCCCAGGGACGGGCTGGCGCTGGCCGGCAGCACCGTGCCCGGGCGCAGGATCTCGAGCCGGGCCTCGGGCGGGGGCAGCTGCAGGTCCAGGAAGGCGCTGCCCAGGGGCTTGGCCACCACCACCACCCGGGTGCCCTCCCACAGGACGATGTCCGTGCGCAGCCCCAGGGTGGCCAGGAAATGGTACTGGACGCCGTCCCGCCGCAGGTGGACGTCGTCCACCTGGCCCACCCGCAGGCCCTGCAGCTGGACTTCCGTGCCCACCGCCACGTCCGCGGCGTTCTCCAGGCGCACCTGGACCCGGGCCACCTTGCGGAAGAGGGTGGTCAGGCTGCGCTGGAAGATGACCCCCACGAACAGGGCCAGGGCCAGGAACACCAGGAGGCCGATCTTCGCGTCATCCTTCTCCAGCCTCATGGTTCGCTCCCCAGGTGCACCCGTCCGTTCTCCACCTTCAATTCCCGGCCCAGGGCGGCCATCCATTCCCCGCCCACCAGGAGCATGGTCACCTCCGGGTCCTGGGCCGCCTGCTCCAGGACCTCCTGGGCCGCCTGGATGGTGGTGGCGTCCAGGCCCCCGGCTGGGCGGTCCACCAGCCACAGGCGGGATCCCTTGGCCGCCGCCCGCAGCAGGGACACCAGCCAGGACTCCCGGTCACCGGGCACCGTGGGGCGCTGGCGGGCCCGCGCGCCCAGCCCCGCCCGCTCCAGCAGTCCCAGGGCCGCGCGTTCCGCCGCCGGCCGGGGCTGGTTCAGGGCGAAGCGCAAGGGCAGGGCCACGTTCTCCAGCAGGGTCAGGTTCACCGCCAGGCCCCCGTCCGAGGGCACCCAGCCCAGCAGCCCCCGCTCCAGGAACGGATGGTGGGCATAGGCGGCCAGGGGGACGCCGTCCAGCACCACGCGCCCCGCCTCGGGCTCGGCGATGCCGGCGCACAGCCGCAGCAGCGCCGTGCAGCCGCCGCCGGAGCCGCCCTGCGCGTGGACCCGCCCGCCCCGCTCCAGGCTCCAGTCCAGGTCCCGGAACACGGGCCGGCCTTCGGGCGAGGTGAGGGCCACGGCCTCCAGCGCCAGGAGGGCCTCAGGCATAGGTCACCACCGACACCAGGGCGCCCGCCAGGAGCAGCACCAGCAGGGACACCACCGACGCCTTGGTGACCGCCTGGGGGATCTCGGTGGTGCTGCGCCGCACCCGGACCCCGTAGGCGACGCAGATGAGGGGGATGGCCGCCCCGAACACCAGGCACTTGGCGAAGGTGGCGGTGAGTTCCCGGGCGCCGATGGCATCCACCAGGGCGTCCAGGAAGAACGAGAAGGACAGGGGCAGCCGCAGCCAGGCCACCAGGAAGCCCCCCAGCAGGGCCACGGCGTCGAACAGGATCACCAGGGAGAACATGGAGATGATGCCCCCCAGGAGCCGGGGCAGGAGCACGTAGCGCACCGGGTCCACTCCGCTGGCGTAGAGGGCGTCCAGTTCGCCGCTGAGCTTGCGGCCGGCCAGCTCGGTGGCGATGGCGGTGCCGCTGCGGGTGATCACCAGGATCCCCACCATGAGCGGGCCCAGCTCCCGGATCACCAGCCGGGCCAGGATCTGGCTGAGGCTGCGCTCCATCCCGAACCCCGAGAGCTGGCCGAACACCTGCAGCAGGGTGACGGCCCCCAGGAGCAGGGCCGTGACCAGGCAGAGGGGCAGGGCGTCCAGGGCGGTGAAGCGGATCTGGATGCGGGTGACCTCCCCCACCACCCGCAGCTGCTCCGGGCGCAGGCGCACCAGGCCCTGGACGGCGCGGCCCAGCAGCCAGGACAGGGAGCCCAGCATGGCGAACGCCGTGCGCACCTTGCCTCCCAGGGTGCAGGCCAGGCGCACCGGGAGCCACGCGGGGCGGATACCGGAAGCATGGGGGTCCATGAACATACCCTACCAGCGGCGAGTGGCGGCCGGTCGCGGTAATCTTGGGCACATGGCGACACAACTTTGGAAATTCCTGGTGGAACCCTCCGAGGAGGCCTTGCGCCTGGACCAGCTGGTGTCCTCCCGCACCGGCCTGAGCCGGCGGGCCGCCCGGGCGGTGCTCCAGACCGGCGGAGTGCAGGTGGAGCGCAAGCGGGTGCGGGTGGCCAGCCGGACCCTGGCCGCCGGCACGGAGGTGCGGGTGGCCCACGACGAAACCCTGGGCGCGCCGCCCGACTTCCAGGTGCCGGTGCTGTACCAGGACGACTGGCTGCTGGTGGTGGACAAGCCCGCCGGGATCGCCTGCCAGGGCACCCAGGCCTCGGACCGCCACGACCTGACCGCCCTGCTGCAGCGCCAGCGCCCCGGGCAGATGCTGGCCCTGCAGCACCGGCTGGACCAGGGCACCTCCGGGATCCTGGTGTTCGCCAAGCGCGCCGGGGCCCACGTGGGCAGCCAGTTCCAGGCCCGGACCATCGCCAAGGCCTACCTGGCCCGGGTGTCCCGCCCGCCCGCGGCCGGCACCGTGGACCTGCCGGTGGGCCGGGTGCGAGGATCCCAGCCCGCCCGGTACGGCTGCTCCGGCGACCTGGCGGACCCCAGGCCGGCCCGCACCGACCTCCGTCCCGCCACCCCCGAAGAGACCGCCGGGCTGGTGCCGGGGCACTGGGTGGTGGCCGAACCCCACAGCGGGCGCACCCACCAGATCCGGGTGCACCTGGCCTACCTGGGCTGCCCGGTGGTGGGGGACGGGTACTGCGGGGGGGAACCCTCCGACCAGCTCTGGCTGCACGCCTGGAAGCTGGCCCTGGAGCACCCGGTCACGGGCGTGGCCCTGGAACTGGTGGCGTCCCCGGCCCGGTTCCAGGCGCGGCCTGACGGCCCGCCTGCCCCTGGTCTACAACCCCGGTCCGGATTCTCCGGGCTGGACCCGGACGGCCTGCTGGCCAGGCTCCCGGCCGGACTGCGGGAACGCCTGGCGCCGGTGCGCTTGGACCTTCCGTTCGACTTCGGTCCCAGCATCGCCCAGGCCCGGGCGGCCGGAGGCCCCCTCCTGGTCTGGGGCGGCGACGGCACCTGCACTACGCCGGGTGCGCCCTGGCCGGCCTGGGCTGCCCGGTGCCCCTGGGGGCGGTCCCCGGGGGCTCCGGCAACGGCCTGGCCCGGGGGCTGCGCACGCCCCTGGACCCCGCCGGCGCGGTGGTGCGGCTGCTGGAGGGCCGGGAGCTGGCCATGGACCTGCCCCGCCTGGACGGCGAACCGTTCCTGAACCTGTGCGGCACCGGCTTCGAGGCGGCGGTCGCCGCTGCCTTCGAAAGCGCCAGGGGCAGGGGCTTGCGCACCTACGTCGCCACCTCGATGCAACTGTGGCGCCGGCACCCGGACGTGCGCCTGGACTGGGACGCCCAGCTGGCCGGCCGGGCCGCGCCCAACGGGCGCCTGGACAAACTGCGGGCGGCCTGGCGGGGCCCCCGGCCGGACCTGCCCCAGGACGCCTGGAGCCTGTGCTTCGCCAACCTGCCCCAGTACGGCTCAGGGCTCTGGATTGCCCCGGATGCCGACCCGGTGGACGGCATCCTGGAATGGGTGCGCCTGCGCCGTCCGCATGTGTGGGAGCTGGTGACCCAGGTGCCCCAGCTGTTCCGGGAGCGGGGCCACACCTCCCTGCGCCAGGAAGGGCGGATCCTGCGGGCGGTGGTGCGCCTGGACCGGGTGCTGCCCTGGCACCTGGACGGTGCGGACAAACTGGTTCCGCAGCAATGTTCCACTTGCCACGAGGACGCCGTCCACGGCTATCAGATGGGCGTGCACGCCGTGGCCATCCAAGCCGGCAATAAGCAGGCTCCCACCTGCATCTCCTGCCACGGCGGACCGCACCAGATTCTCTCCTCCAGCGATCCCAACTCACCGACCAGCCACACTCACGTTCCAAACACTTGTGCCCAGTGTCATGCCCAGAAGTTCATCATGGAGCGCGCTGGATTCAGCACCCAGCCTTTCTTCTCTTATGAAGAGAGCGTGCACGGCAAAGCCGTGGCTGCCGGATCCACCAAGGCCGCCGTCTGCACCGACTGCCACGGAGTGCATCAGATTCGCTCGGCCAGCGATGCGAAATCGTCCATCTTCAAATTCAACGTACCCGCGACCTGCGGCAAATGTCACACCTCCGTGGATCAGGAGTTCATGCAGAGCATTCACGGGCAGGCGATCAGCCACGGCAACTCCCAGGCGCCGGTGTGCACCGACTGTCACGGCATTCACTCCATCAAGTCGCACATCGATCCAACTTCCTCCGTGGCCGCGCAAAATCTGGCGCGTACCACGTGCGCCCGCTGTCACGAGGGCGTACGCCTTTCCAACGAGCTTGGTATCGAAGGACAGCGGGCCTCATCGTATCTATCGAGCTATCACGGGCTGGCAGCCCAGGGCGGCTCGCAAACCGTGGCCAACTGCGCCAGTTGTCATG
>CAWFOJ010000151.1:0-20194 GCA_963816585.1 uncultured Holophagaceae bacterium
ATGGGTACCGCAAACAATCGACTTACGAGGTCCGCAGGGCCTCGGAAGCCGATTTTTGCGAAGCTGGTGCGGAACCCGGGCTAGGCCCGGAACCCGGATGAACCACTCCGCCGCCCACCGGGACACGTAGGTCCTACCTCGTGAACACCACCTCGCTCACGGGCCTTCGCTGTTCCCAGCCGGCGGATTCGAGTTCCGGGTGGTCCTGGTCCCGTTCGGGATAGCCCAGGCACAGGTAGGCCACCCACTGCCAAGGTTCCGGGAGGTTCAGGGGCTGGCGCAGGTCCTCCGGGTTCAGGATGCTCACCCAGCCGATGGCCAGGCCCCGGGCCCGGGCCGCCAGCCACAGGTTCTGGATGGCGCAGATGACGGAATCCCGCAGGGTCCCGGGCAGGGTGGCGCGGCCCAGGCCGTGGCCCTGGGTGGTGTCGGTCTGGCAGCACACCAGGAGGTGTTCCGGGGCTTCCCGCAGCCCGGCCAGCTTGAGGCTGCGGTACAGGCGGCTGCGCTCGTCGTCGTAGGCGGCGCTGGCGGCGGCGTTGGAGCGTTCGAAGGAGGCGATCACCGCCGCCCGGGCCGCTTCGCTCCGCACCCGCACGAACCGCCAGGGCTGGCTCAGGCCCACGCTGGGAGCGGTGTGGGCTGCGGCCAGGAGGTCCATGACCTCCGCCTCGGGCAGGGGGTCCCGCCGGAACCGGCGCACATCCCGGCGCAGGCGGAACAGGCGCAGCAGCTCCTGGCGGAAGGCTTCGCTGAAGGGCGCCAGGCTCGGGGCCTCTGGATCCATGGAATTGCCCTCCTTTTCCACCAAGGATCGCATTCCCCGGTCCGGTTTCCAAGGTCCGCCGCCCGGCCGGTTCGGGAATCCCGGGGCCTTCCCCTACCATAGAGCCCAGGAGTGTTCCGGCCATGGTCCTTTTGCTTGCGGTTTCCATCCTTTGGGCCCTCTCGTTCGGGCTGATCACCCGGGTGAGCGCCCTGGGGGCCCCGTTCGTGGCGGCGGTGCGCACGGTGCTCGCCCTGGCGGTGTTCCTGCCCCTGGCGCGGACCAGGGGCCTGCGGGCCCGCCAGGTGCTGCTCCTGGCCGGCATCGGCGCCCTGCAGTTCGGCGTCATGTACGTGCTCTACATCCAGTCCTACCGCTGGCTGCACGCCGGGGAGGCGGCCCTGTTCACCATCTTCACGCCCTTGTTCGTGACCCTCATCGACGGGCTCCTGGTCCGGCGCCTCACCTGGATCTTCCTGGGCACCGCCGGGCTGGCGGTGGCTGGCACCGGCACTTGCCTGTGGACCGCCCTGGACCGCCCGGGCCTGCTCCTGGGTTTCCTGTGCATGCAGCTGTCCAACGCCTGCTTCGCCCTGGGCCAGGTGCTCTACCGGCGGGCCGCGCCCGCCACCGGCAGGGCCGACCATGAACTCATGGGCATCCTGTACGCCGGGGCGGCGGTGGTGGCGGTGGCTGCCGCCCTGCCGGCCACCTCCTGGGTCGGGGTGGCGCACATGACCCCGGGGCAGCTATGGATCCTGGCTTACCTGGGCGTGGTGGCCTCCGGGCTGGGGTTCCTGATGTTCAACGCCGGGGCCCGGCGCACGGACGTTGGGACCCTGGCCATCTGCAACAACGCCAAGGTGCCGTTGGCCATCCTGGCGGCGGCCCTGGTGTTCGGCGAGAAGGTGGACTGGCCGAGGCTGGCGGCCGGGGCGTGGTGATCGCCGGGGCCTTGCTGTTGAACGCCTGGGTGGTGCGGCGGAACGCGCTGGGCCTGCTCATGGGCCAGGGCCAATCCGCCCCGGCTGGTGTATAAATTTACTATGGACACGTTCATCGACGACCACCTCTGTTTCGTCTGCGGCCCCGAGAACCCCCAGGGTCTGCGGCTCCGCTTCCGCAAGGGCGAGGGGAGCGCGGAGGCCGAGGTGGTCTTCCCCGCCTTCCTGCAAGGGTGGCAGGGCACGGTGCACGGCGGGGCGCTGGCCACGGTGCTGGACGAGGTGATGGTGCAGGCGGCCATGAGCGTGGACATCCGCTGCGTCACCGCAGAGATCACCGTGACGTACAAGAAGCCGGCCGCCACCGGGAAACCCTACCTGGCCTCGGGGCGGGTGGTGGAGTCCCGGGGGCGCATCGCCACCGCCGAGGGCGTGATCAAGGACGAGGCGGGAACCGTCTATGCCAAGGCCTCGGCCCGGCTATTCCAGCTGGCTTAGATTCAGCTCTTCCACCAGGGTCTCCACGTCCGCCTCCGTGGTCTGGTACGAGGTGATGCAGGCCCGCAGCACCGTGGGCCCCCCGGGCAGGGCCAGGAGGGAGATCCACACCTTGCCCCGAGCATACAGGCGGTCCAGCACCTGGGCGGGGTCCGCGCCGTCCCGGTGGAAGCACACCACCGGCAGCGGCGTCCGGTTGGCCAGCGTCCAGCCCTGTTCCTGCAACCGGCGGCGCAGGCAGTCCCCCATGCGGGCCTGGTGCTCGACCAGCCGGGCATAGCCTTCCAGGCCCAGCTCCGCGAGGGCCATGAACACTTTCAGGCCGATGTGCCGGCGGGACCACTGCGCGGTGGTGGCGTACGGGTCGTCCACCGCCTGCTCCACGGGGGGAGGCATGTAGGCGGCGGTGATGGCGAAAGCCCGGCGGACCGATTCCGGGTGGCGGCAGAAGTACATGCCGGCGCCCATGGGCACGGACAGCCATTTGTGGGCGTCCCAGGTGACCGAGTCGGCGTCTTCGATGCCCGCCAGGTGCGTGCGCAGGGCCGGGCTGAGCAGGGCGCCCCCGCCCCAGGCCGCGTCCGCGTGCAGCCACAGGCCGTGGCGGTCGGCCACCTGGCGCAGGGGGCCCACCGGGTCCAGCACGCCGGTGCCGGTGGCGCCCAGGGTGGCCACCACCATGAGCGGGTGCAGCCCCGCGGCCCGGTCCTGGGCCAGGCGCGCCTCCAGGGCCGGCAGGTCAAGGCGCCGGGCGTCGTCCAGGGGGATTTCCCGCACCGCCCCGGTGCCCAGTCCGGCCATGCGCGCGGCCTTGACGAAGCTGTGGTGCGCGTCGGCGGAGAGGTACACGGTGGGGCGCAGGCCGAGCGTCGTGAGCCCCTGCTCGTCCCAGCCCGGAAACTTCCAGGCCAGGGCGCACTGGAGGGCCGAGATGTTGGATTCGGCCCCGCCGGTGGTGAAGGTGGCCAGGCCCTGGTCCTCGCCCCAGCCGATGAGGCCCATGAGCACGGTCAGCACCCGGTGCTCCAGCTCGAAGGCGGCCGGCGCATGGGAGCGGGTCGCCACCTGGGGGTTGTACAGGGCGGCCAGGGCGTCGGCCAGCACGCTCACCGGGCGCACACTGGGGTTGAACAGGCCGAAATAGCGTGGGTGGGTGATCTGCACCAGGCCCTGGGACAGCAGGCGGCCCACGTCCTGGAGCAGTTCCCCGGCCGCCACCGGGCGGACGAAATCGTAGCGCTGGGCCAGTTCCCGGCGCAGGGCCGGGGCCTCCAGGGTGGGAACCACCGGCCGCTCCCGCTGGGTGGCCTGGAACTGCTCTGCCTGGGCGGCGAAGGTCTGCCAGATGCTGGAATCCATGGGAGCCTCCCGGGCGCCGGCCCGCTCCCGTCGATTCTCCCGCCCCCCCGGCATGGAGTGCAAATCAAAGAGGACAATGGGTTGGACGTCCGGGGATGGGATTATCCTAGGGAGGTCGAGGTGCGCAATGGTCCGATTGGACGTTTTCCGGGGATTGGCGTTGGCCGGGGCGGCCCTGCTCACCGGGTGCTGGCAGGGGCCCAGCGGGGTGGTGCAGCTGCCGCCGCCGGTGGTGACGGTGGTCCCGGCCCAGGCCACCCTCACCACCGGCCGGTCCACGGCCTTCGCCGCCCGGGTGGATGGGGACCCGGCGCGGAAGGTTGCCTGGAGCGTGGTGGAACCGGAGGGCGGGACGGTGGACGGCGCCGGCACCTACCTGGCCCCGGCCAGCCCCGGCGTGTTCACGGTCCGGGCCGCGGTGCAGGCGGGAGCCGGGGTGGCCAAGGTGACGGTGGTGGCGCCCCCGGCCGGAACCATCCAGGCCCCGTCCCGGGTCCTGGCCGGAGCCGGGGACCAGACCGCCCGCATCGAGCCGGTGCCCGGATCCCAGTACCCGTGGTCCATCACGGGCGGGAGCATCACCGCCGGCACCGGATCCCCGGCGGTCGTCTTCACGGCCGGGAACGGGCCCAAGGTGACCCTCGCCTGCAAGGTGACCAATGCCGCCGGGGACAAGCTCGACTCCTCCGTGGAGATCCCGGTGGCGGCCCCGGTGAGCCTGACCATCAGCCCCGCCAAGGTGACCCTCACCGCCGAGCGCTCCATGAAGTTCGGCTTCAACCTGGAAGGGGGCACCACCCTGGGGGTGGTGTGGACCCTGGGCGAGCCCGGCTGCGGCAGCCTGGACGCCACGGGGCGCTACGTGGCCCCGGCGGTGCCGGGCATCTACACGGTGCGGGTCGCCGCCAAGGACGATCCCACCAAGGAGGCGGTGGCCCAGGTGAAGGTGGTGCCCAAGCCCCCCGAAGGCCTGTTCGCCCCCGACACCTTCCTCCCCGGGGCCCAGGACCTGGCCGCCAGGGTGCTGGACGTGCCGGGCATGACCTACGCCTGGTCCATCGAAGGGGGCACCCTCACCTCCGACCCCGGCAAACCCGCGGTGACCTTCACGGCGGGCAGCGGGCCCAACCTGACCCTGCGCTGCAGGATCACCAACGAGGCGGGGGATTCCAACTCTGCCGCGAAGGTGCTCCCGGTCCAGCCATAGCCGTGTCCCGGTGCGGCGGCTGGTCGTTGCTGCCGGGTTCCTGGTTTCGCGCCGCCACACCGTTACTCCAAGGTGGCCGTCGAGCCGCACCGGCGTCTGGGTTCGGTGGTTTACGCTTGGGTCAGAAGGCGTTCTTGCCGATTGATGGGACTTGCCGAGTCCGCTTGGTTTGGCAGCCACGAAAGGGCCTGTAAAGCTTGGTGAGGCGATTCCCGCAGGCCGCGAGGAAGTCACCGATACCTGCGTCCCCGGGTCGGCCCCGACGAACCAGCGAGCGCTTCGTCAGGCCGCGCCGCGCGCGGGCTGACGAAGCCGAGCAACGGTGGGGCGGCGCGACCCACGGGGACCCGGGGGACGGACCTGCCGCCGCGCCGGGACACGGGCGCCTGGCAAGGCCGGTCAGGCGTGGGCGCCGGTGCCCCGGACCTCCGGGGCGGTGCGGCGGTAGTCCGCGTACCACTCGGACAGGGACTGGATCCGCTCCATGACCTGGTCCGGGCGGGTGCCGTCCAGGAACGGCAGCACGGCGCCGTCGTGCTTCACCAGGCGCCCGGAGGCCACCACCGTGTCCACCTCGGAGCCGTCAGCGGCCCAGATCAGGTTCTCGGTGACGTTGTCCAGGCGGGTGGGCACCAGGTTGGGCCGGGCCAGGTCCACCAGGATCCAGTCCGCCTGGCGTCCCGGGGCCAGCTCCCCCTGGTTCAGGTGCAGGATGCGGCTGGGGGCAACGGTGATGAGCTCAAGCAGCTTCTGGCTGGGCAGCAGGGTGGCGTCCTGGTGCAGGGCCTTCTGGTACTGGGCCGCGCACCGGGCGGCGGCCAGGATGTTCTGGTTGTCGGCCGAGCCGGAGCCGTCCGTGGCGATGGCCACCGGAATCCCGGCCGCCAGCATGTCGACGACCGGCGGCATGCCCGAGCCGAGGATGGTGTTGGCCAGGGGGTTGTGCACCACCGCCGCGCCGCTCCGGGCGATCAGCTCCACGTCCCGGGGGCCGCAGTTCACCTGGTGGGCCAGGACCGTGTCCGCGTCCAGGAGGCCGATCTGGGTGAAGTACTCCACCGGGGTCAGGCCCGGCTCGATGGCTTCCTTGAACCACCTGGTGGTCCGCGGCTCCTCGGAGCTGTGGATGTGCAGCAGGGTGCCGTGCTCCCGGGCCCAGGCCTTCTGGGGCACCAGGGAGGCCCGGCTGTTGGAGAAGCACTGGTCCGGCCCGGGCACGAACCGGGTGCGCCGGCACCGGGCCTGGATGGCCAGGGCCCGTTCCAGGCGCGCCACCGCGTCCCCGGGGCGGTCCAGCAGTTCCGGGGCGTAGAAGCGGTCCTGGGCCCCCACCGCCACGATCATGGTGGTGCCGGCCGCCTCGTTGGCGGCGGCGATGTCCTCCAGGTGGAACTTGTTCCAGTTGCAGTGGTGGACCATGGAGGCGGTGATGCCGTAGTGGATGTCGCACACCCTGGCCATGCGGTAGGTGGCCAGCTGGGGGGTGCAGCCCAGGCGTCCGACCAGTTCCTCCCGGCGGGCGTTGAGGTAGCCGGTGAAGGGATTCACCGCGTGGTCCAGCCAGTCGGTGAGGGGCTCGTCCCGGGCGATGCCGATCAGGGGCTGCTCGTGGTCGTGGCCGTGGGCCTTGACGAACGCCGGGAGCAGCACCATGTCCTGCATGGGGAAGGGGTCCGGGGACGGGATCTCCCGGCGGGTGCGCAGGACCTCCAGGCGCGGGCCCCAGGTGTCCAGGAGCCGGCGCCCCACCTCGGGGGTGTACGGCCCGGCTTCCAGGATGTTCTCTCCCAGGGCCAGGACGTAGCCGTCCTGGATGCGCCGGGAGCGGTCCGGCGCCGCCAGGGGCAGGACGAACCGGGCACGGCAGATGAAGGGTCTCGGATCGCTCTCGGGCATGGCTATCCTCCGGACGTGGGCACGCTTGGCGCCACCAGGATACCCGACCTCGTCATCCGGCCGGGGGCTCCAGCGCCACCGCCACGGCTCTGCGCAGTTCGTCCAGGGTGTAGGGCTTGTGCAGGAAGCACCGGCATTCGTGCGGGCCGCCTTCCCGGGGCACCCGGCGGGGGTCGTTGCCGCTGGCGAAGATGACCGGAAGCCCGGGGCGCAGGCGGCGCAGGGCCCGGAAGGTCTGCCGCCCGTCCATGAGGGGCATGGTCAGGTCCAGCAGCACCAGGTCCACGTCCGCCCCATGGCTGGCCATGTACTCCATGGCCTGGACACCGTTGGTGGCGGTGGCCACCTGCAGCCCGAGCCGCTCCAGCATGGCCTGGGTGGTCTCCAGGAGCACGGGCTCATCGTCCGCCACCAGGACCCGGCCCCGGAACGTGCTGGGCAGGTCCAGCGTGGAGCGCTCCTCCCTCTCCTCCTTGCCGGCGGAGGCCGGGAAGTACAGTCGGAAAGTGGATCCCGCCGAGGGCCGGCTGAGGATCTCGATGCCCGCCCCGTGCCCTTTCAGGATCCCCAGCATGGCCGAGAGGCCCAGGCCCCTGCCGGTGGCCTTGGTGGTGAAGAACGGGTCGAAGATCCGGGCCAGCACCGAAGGGTCCATGCCCGATCCGGTGTCGCGCACTTCCAGCAGCACGTGCGGGCCCTCCTGCGCCGGCACGTGCCGGGACACCCGGGCCGCCGCGGCCGCGTCCAGGGTCGTGGGCCGGGTGGTGATGTGGATCTCCCCGTCTGCGCCGTCCAGGGCCTCGGAGGCGTTGATGACCAGGTTCATGACCACCTGCTGGAGCTGGGCCGGGTCCCCGTGGATGGGAGCCAGGTCCTGCCCCAGGTCCAGGCGCAGGGCGGCGCGCTTGGAGATGCACACCTCCAGGAGGTTCACCAATTCCCGCACCAGCGCGTTCAGGTCCAGGTCGCGGACGGAGAATTGCCCCTGCCGCTGTAGGCGAGCATCTGCCGGGTGAGGTCCGAGGCGCGCTGCACGGCCTTGGCGATGTTGTCCAGGCAGGTCCGGCCCGGGGCGTCCCGGGGAGTCTGGAGCTGGACCAGGTTCACGTTGCCCAGGATGGCCCCCAGCAGGTTGTTGAAGTCGTGGGCGATGCCTCCGGCCAGGAGGCCCAGGCTCTCCACCCTCTGGGCCTGGCGCAGGGCCTCCTCGCGCTCCTCGGCGCGGGCCCGCTCCTCCTCCTTGGCGGTGTATTCCATCTGCAGCCTGGTATGGGCGTCGCGCAGCTCCAGGGTGCGCGCCGCCACCGCCGCCTCCAGGCGGGCGTGGTATTCCACCAGGGCCTCATTGGCGGCGCTCAGGTTCCGGTTCAGGGCCTCGTTCTCCTCGGCCGCCTGGAGGGCTTTCTCCAGCCACCGGTTGGTCCGGGCGGCGATGAACAGCATGGTGGCGCAGTACACCAGCCCAAGGGCGCCCATGGTGCGCACGGTGGGCAGGTCGCCGCCCAGGAGGCGGACACAGAGGGGAATGAGCGCCGGAACGCTATACAGGGCATAGGTGGACCAGATGGGGGAGAGGACGATCAGGGCCCCGGCGGTCATGCCGGCGATGGCCGCCAGGAGGGACATCTGGTGCAGGGGAGAGGCGGGAAACAGGATGGTGCTGGCGATGCCCCATAGCAGCCCCTGGGCCGCGGCCCCGAGCTTCAGGTGGCGCCGGATCCGCGCCAGGACGGTGGGATCCGGCACCGGATCCCGGTACAGCAGGGCGTCCAGGTAGCGGACGGCATTCAGCAGGATGGTGGCCAGGATCCAGAGCAGCTCGTAGACCTGGGTGTCGGGGGTCAGGAACAGCCAGCCCAGGAGCGCCGTCACGATTACGTTCACCAGCAGACCCAGGGGCTCGAAGCCCTGCATGATCCGGATCTGCCGCCGCAGGACCTCCGTGCTGGGCTCCGGACGAGGACGGAACATCTCTCTCCACGTGGGCAGGCAAGGCCCGAGGGAGGGTGCGTCCTTCAAGACAACCATGCGAATCTCATGATGCACCCCATTCAAGAGGGGCTTGGAAGGTCCTTCGTGAAAGGAATTTGCAAAGGATTATCCAGGGGACGACCGAGTCGATGTCATTGTATAAATATTATCCGATTATTTCCTTATCTTTTTGGGGTCGGTTCGGTTTTATGACTGAAATGAGTCTAATTACTAGAATGATTGTTTTCCCAGGCGCGGACTCGCCCCTGGAACCTGTGACCTGGGTTTAGGGTTTTTGACCGGGAATGGCCCTCCGGGGGCGCTAGACTGGAGCCAGGAAACGAGCCACCGGCTACCTCTTCCGTGGCTTTTTGAATGGAACGTGCGACACGGTCCGGTGACAGGCGAGAAAAAAATTTACACTTTGTGGAAATTTTTTAATACACTTGTCCCGATCCATGCTCAGTGCGTTTTTGGCAATCGCTCCACGGTACCCACGCCCCGGTTGCGGGACCGGCACTCCCCCGTTCCCACGCCCAGGCTGAACGTCAGCCGACCATCAACGATCGCTTGACTCCAACCGGGCCCCTTCGGGCCCTGGCGTAAGGCGGTCGATTGCCTGCGCGACCCGTTGCAATTGGCGGACTCCCATGATCCACGAATCCTCACCCACCCCCAGACTCGCCATCAAAGGCATGCGCAAGGTCTATCCCGCCGTGGTGGCCAACGACAACGTGGACCTCACGGTGATGCCGGGCGAGATCCACGCCGTGGTGGGCGAGAACGGCGCCGGCAAGTCCACGCTCATGAAGGCCATCTACGGCGCCATCCGCCCCGACGCGGGGGAGATCCGCTGGGAAGGCAAGGTGGTGACGATTCGCAACCCGGCCCATGCCCGGGAGCTGGGCATCGGCATGGTGTTCCAGCACTTCTCCCTGTTCGAGACCCTCACCGTGGCCCAGAACGTGGCGCTGGCCCTGCCCGGCAAGTTCGACCTGGCGGGGCTGGCCAGGCGCATCACCGAAGTCTCCGACCGCTACGGGCTGCCCATCGATCCGCGCCGGCTGGTGCACGCCCTGTCGGTGGGCGAGCGCCAGCGCGTGGAGATCATCCGCTGCCTGCTGCAGGAGCCCCGGCTGCTGATCCTGGACGAGCCCACCTCGGTGCTCACGCCCCAGGCCGTGCGCAAGCTGTTCGAGACCCTGCGCAAGCTGGCCGCCGAAGGCTGCAGCATCCTCTACATCAGCCACAAGCTGGACGAGATCCAGGAACTCTGCCACACGGCCACCATCCTGCGGGGCGGCAAGGTCACCGGCACCTGCATCCCCTCCCAGGAGACCCCCAAGACCATGGCCCGGATGATGATCGGCGAGGATCTCCCGGTCATCCACCACGGGGAGCCCGGCGAAGGCGGCGAAGTGCGCCTGCGCATCGACGGGCTGAGCCACGCGGCCGAGGACCCGTTCGGCACCAATCTCAAGAACGTGCACCTGGAGGTGCGCAGCGGCGAGATCGTGGGCATCGCCGGGGTGTCCGGGAACGGCCAGCAGGAGCTGCTCAAGGCCATCTCCGGGGAGGAGCCCCTGACGGAGCGGAAGGCCGTGCAGGTGTGCGGCGTCCAGGCCGGACGCATGGGCCCGGCCCGGCGCCGCGGCCTGGGCATGTGCTTCGTGCCGGAGGAGCGCCTGGGCCGGGGCGCGGTGCCCAGGCTCACCCTCACCGAGAACGTCCTGCTCACGGCCTACCGCAAGGGCATGCTGGCCAGCGGCATGATCAGGTTCAGGGCGGCCCGGCGCTTCGCCGAGGAATGCATCGCCCGCTTCGACGTGCGCTGCGGCGGCGCCGGCTCGGAAGCCAAGTCCCTTTCAGGCGGCAACCTGCAGAAGTTCATCGTGGGGCGGGAGATCATGCAGGAGCCCAAGCTGCTGGTGCTGGCCCAGCCCACCTGGGGGGTGGACGTGGGGGCCGCCTCGTTCATCCGCCGGTCGCTCCTGGAACTGCGCGCAAGGGGCACGGCCATCCTGGTGATCTCCGAAGAGCTGGACGAACTGTTCGAGATCTGCGACCGGCTGGTGGTGATCGCCAAGGGCACCCTGTCGCCCGCCAAGGTGACCTCCCAGACCGGCGTGGAAGAGATCGGCATCTGGATGAGCGGCATGTGGCCCGAATCCGCCGCAGCCGGGGAGCCTACCCATGTTGCTTAAGTTCGAACAAAGGACCGAGCCGTCCGCCCTCATGAGCTACCTGTCCCCGCTGTTCGCCGTGGGGCTGATGCTGGCCAGCGGCATGCTGCTTTTCCTGTTCCTGGGCAAGAACCCGGTGGAGGGGTTCCGGATCTTCTTCCTGCACCCCCTGCGGGACACGTACGGGATCTGCGAACTGTTCCTGAAAGCCACGCCCCTGATGCTCTGCGCGGTGGGGGTCTCGGTGGGCTTCCGGGCCAACGTCTGGAACATCGGCGCCGAGGGCCAGCTGCTGATCGGGTCCCTGGCCGCCGGGATGGTGGCCCTGCACTTCCCCAACAGCACCAGCAGCCTGCTGCTCCCGGCCATGGTCGTGGCCGGCGCCCTGGGGGGCATGGCCTGGGCGGCCATCCCTTCCTGGCTGCGCACCCGCTTCAACGCCAACGAGATCCTCACCAGCCTGATGCTGGTCTACGTGGCCCAGCTGGTGGTGTCCTGGCTGGTGCACGGACCCTGGAAGGATCCCGAAGGCTTCAATTTCCCCCAGACCAGGATGTTCCAGGCCAAGGCCATGCTCCCGGTGCTGGTGGCCGGGACCCGGGTCAACGCGGCCCTGCTCATCGCCATCGGCGCCCTGATCATCGGCTGGGTGTTCATGAACCGCAGCTTCATGGGCTACCAGATGAAGGTCGCCGGCCAGGCGGAAAACGCCAGCCGCTATGCGGGCTTCTCCGCCAAGCGCACCATCTGGCTGGGCATGCTGGCCGGCGGGGCCATGGCCGGGATCGCCGGGATGGCCGAAGTCTCCGGCCCCATGGGCCAGATCACCGAGCACATCTCCCCGGGCTACGGCTTCGCCGCCATGATCGTGGCCTTCGTGGGCCGGCTCAATCCCATCGGCATCTTCTTCTCCAGCCTGCTCCTGGCCCTGCTCTACCTGGGCGGCGAACAGGCCCAGCAGTACCTCAACCTGCCGTATTCCATCTCCAACGTGTTCCAGGGGATGCTGTTGTTCTTCCTGCTGGCTTCGGACGTGTTCATCAATTTCCGGCCGCGCCTGCTCGGGCGCAAGAAGTAGGACCAGGACCATGCTGAACTTCATCTCTTCCATCTTGTTCGCCACCATCGTGGCCGGCACCCCGCTGATCATCGTAGGCCTCGGGGAACTGGTCACCGAGAAGGCCGGCGTGCTCAACCTGGGCGCCGAAGGCGTCATGTCGGTGGGCGCCATCGCCGCCTTCGCCGCCGCCCACTACACCCACAACCCCTACCTGGGCATCCTCGCCGGCATGGCCGCGGGCATGATCATGTCCCTGCTGTTCGCCATCGCCGCCCTGACCCTGATGGCCAACCAGGTGGCCTGCGGCCTCGCCCTCTCCATCTTCGGGGTGGGCCTGGCCGCCTTCATCGGCAAGCCCTACGAGTCGGTGGCCCTGGACAGCGTGCCGCCCATCAGCCTCCCCCTGCTGCACAGGATCCCCGTGCTGGGGCACGCCCTGTTCGAGCAGCAGGCGCTGGTGTACTTCTCCTGGGCGCTCCTGGCCGGGGTCGCCTGGTTCCTGTACCGCACCAAGCCCGGCCTGGTGCTGCGGGCGGTGGGGGAGGGCCCGGTGTCCGCCCACTCCATCGGCTACGGCGTGGTGACCATCCGCTACCAGGCGGTGCTGTTCGGGGGCGCCATGGCCGGCATCGGCGGCGCCTTCCTGTCGGTGTTCTACACCCCCATGTGGGTGGAAGGGATGGTGGCCGGGCGCGGCTGGATCGCCATCGCCCTGGTGGTGTTCGCCACCTGGCGGCCGCTGCGGGTGATGATCGGCGCCTACCTGTTCGGCGGCTGCATGATCGCCCAGATGTTCGTCCAGGGCTCCGGGGTGCGCCTCAACGTCCCGTCCCAGTGGCTGTCCGCCCTCCCGTACCTGGCGACCATCGTGGTCCTGGTGGCCATCTCCCACAACCGCAGTACCATCAGGCTTCATTCCCCCGCGTCCCTGGGCCAGCCGTTCCTTCCGGACGCCTGATCCCGCCCTTTCCTGCCGTCCCCGGCGGCGCCCGTCTTCCGAGGCCGCTCTTTCCCACTCAACCCAATCAGGAGGAAACACGTAATGGCTATCCGCACACTCGCCCTCACCCTGGTAAGCGGCGCCGCCCTGCTGGCCGCTCCCACCAAGATCGGATTCGTCTACGTCAGCCCGGTGGGCGACGCTGGATGGACCTTCCAGCACGACCAGGGCCGCAAGGAAATGGAGAAGGCCCTGGGTGACAAGGTGGTCACCGAAGTGGTGGAGAACGTCCCCGAAGGCGCCGACGCCGAGCGGGTCATCCGCCAGCTGGCGACCGACGGCTGCAAGGCCGTTTTCACCACGTCCTTCGGCTACATGAACCCCACCATGAAGGTGTCCGTTTCCTTCCCGGACGTGGACTTCTTCCACGCCACCGGCTACAAGACCGCCAAGAACGTGGGCATCTACAACGCCCGCTTCTACGAGGGCCGCTACTTGTGCGGCGTGGTGGCCGGCAAGATGACCAAGACCCACGTGGCCGGCTACGTGGCCGCCTTCCCCATCCCCGAGGTGATGATGGGCATCGACGCCTTCACCCTGGGCATGCGCAGCGTGGATCCCGAGGCCAAGGTGCGGGTCATCTGGGTGAACTCCTGGTTCGACCCGGGCAAGGAGCGCGAGGCCTGCCTGACCTTGATCTCCAACGGCGCCGATGTGGTCACCCACCACACCGACTCCACCGCCGTGGTGCAGGCCGTGGAAGAGCAGCACAAGGCCGGCAAGGCCGTGTGGTCCTGCTCCTACCACTCCGACATGACCAAGTACGGCCCCACCTCCCAGCTCACCGGCACCACCCATGTGTGGGGTGAGTTCTACACCCGCATCGTGAAGGACGTCATCGCCGGCAAGCACCCCCAGGTGAACGTCTGGGGCGGCTTCAAGGAAGGCATGATCAGGCTCGCGCCGTTCAACAAGGCCGTGCCCGTGGACGTGCAGAAGACGGTCCTGGGCATCGAGGCCCAGATGAAGGCCGGCAAGTTCAGCCCGTTCCAGGGCCCCGTCACCGCCCAGGACGGCACCGTGAAGGTGGCCAAGGGCCAGGTCATGGCCGACGCCGACATCGACGCCATCAATTATTACGTGCAGGGCGTGGATTCTCCTCAGCCCAAGCAGTAGGGCTTGAACGTCCAACGCAAGGGGGGGCGCAGGCCCCCCCTTGTTCATGGCTGTGGCGGAGCGGATCCCGGCGCCGTGACGGGCCTCCGGGGAGTGCGTTAAACTCCTCATGGGCGGCGCTGGACCCAGGGAACGGCGTCCATGCGCGGAGGACCATGCCGTGGAATACATCAGCACCCGGGGCGGCTGCCCACCCAGGTCTTTCTGCGACACCCTGCTGGGGGGGCTGGCGCCGGACGGGGGCCTGTTCCTGCCCTCGCGCTATCCCCAGGTGGACCCGGACACCCTCGCCCGCTGGCGCGGCCTGGCCTACCCGGACCTGGCCTTCGAGATCATCCGCCGGTTCGTGGACGATATTCCGGAACCGGACCTGCGGGCCCTGGTGGACGCCACGTACACCCCGGAGGTGTTCGGCAGCGCCCACATCACCCCGGTGCGCACCCTGGAGCCGGGCGTGCACATCCTGGGCCTGTCCAACGGCCCGACCCTGGCCTTCAAGGACATCGCCCTGCAGCTGCTGGGCAACCTGTTCCAGTACGCCCTGGCGCGGGCCGGGCGGGAGCTGAACATCCTGGGCGCCACCTCCGGGGACACCGGCTCGGCGGCGGAATACGCCATGCGCGGCAAGCGTGGCATCCGGGTGTTCATGCTCTCCCCCCACGGGCGCATGAGTTCCTTCCAGCGGGCCCAGATGTACAGCCTGCAGGATCCCAACATCTTCAACCTGGCCATCGAGAGCATGTTCGACGATTGCCAGAACATCGTCAAGGCGGTCTCCGCCGACGCCGCCTTCAAGGAGCGGCGCCGCATCGGCACCGTGAACTCCATCAACTGGTCGCGGCTCATGGCCCAGGTGGTGTACTACTTCAAGGGGTACTTCGCGGTCACCGGCAACGACCGGGAGCAGGTATCGTTCGCGGTCCCGTCCGGAAACTTCGGCAACATCTGCGCCGGGCACATCGCCCGCAGCATGGGCCTGCCCATCCGCCGCCTGGTCCTGGCCACCAACGAGAACGACGTGCTGGACGAGTTCTTCCGCACCGGGGTCTACGCCCCCCGGGGCGCCGCCGCCACGTTCGCCACCTCCAGCCCGTCCATGGACATCTCCAGGGCCTCCAACTTCGAGCGCTACGTGTACGACCTGGCCGGGCAGGATCCGGGCCGGGTGCGGGAGCTTTGGGCCAAGGTGGAAGCCGGGGGGGCCTTCCGCCTGGCGGGGACACCCCTGTTCGACCGGGTGGCCGGCACCGGCTTCGTCTCCGGGCGCAGCACCCATGCGGACCGGGTGGCCACCATCCGCCGGGCATGGAGCCAGTACGGGCTCGAAATCGACCCCCACACCGCCGACGGGCTCAAGGTGGGGCTGGACTACCGGGAGCCGGGGGTGCCCCTGGTGTGCCTGGAGACCGCCCTGCCCATCAAGTTCGAGGCCACCATCCAGGAGGCCCTGGGCCGCAAGCCCGCCTGTCCCGAGGCGTTCCGGGACCTGGAGCGCCTGCCCCAGCGGGTGGCGGTGCTGCCGCCGGACGCGGATCGGGTGAAGTCCTTCATCGAGGCCCACACGTGAAATACGCCATCATCCTCCCCGACGGCGCTTCGGACGAACCCCTGGCCCAGCTGGGCGGGCGCACCCCCCTGGAGGCGGCGGCGATCCCCCACATGGATGCCGTGTCCCGGGCCGGGAGGCTGGGCCGGGTGGTGACCATCCCGCCCGGCTTCACCCCGGGCACCGACGTGGGCACCCTCACCCTCATGGGGTACGACCCCCGCACGTCCTACTCGGGCCGGGCGCCCATGGAAGCCACCGCCCGGGGCCTCGCCACCACCCCCGACCAGGTGATCTTCCGGTGCAACTTCGTGCACCTGGCCGACGGGCGCATGCGCGACTTCACCGCCGGGCACATCGCCCAGGCCGACGCGGAGGAGCTCATCGCCGCCCTCAACCGGACCGTGTTCCCGGGGGAGACCTGCGCCTTCCATTCCGGCGTGTCCTATCGCAACCTCCTGTTCCTGGCCGACGCCGCGGACACGGAACTGGAGCTGGCCCCGCCCCACGACATCGCCGACCAGCCGGTGGACCGCCACCAGCCCCGGGGCCGGGGCCACGAGCGGGTGCGCGCCCTCATGGCCCGGGCCCACGAGGTGCTGGCGGACCATCCGGTGAACCGCCGCCGCCGGGAGCGGGGCGAAGCCTGGGCCACGGACATCTGGTTGTGGGGGCAGGGGGTGCAGGTGCCCCTGGCCAGCCTGGAAGCCCGTTTCGGCCTGCGCGGAGCCATGATCACCGCCGTGGACATCCTCCGGGGCATCGCCGTGGGCATGGGACTGGACCTGATCCACGTGCCCGGGGCCACCGGCTACATCGACACGGACTACGAGGGCAAGGGCCGCGCCGCCGTGGCCGCCCTGCAGGACCACGACCTGGTGGCCGTGCACGTGGAGGCCCCCGACGAGTCCGCCCACCAGGGCATGGCCGAAGAGAAGGTGAAGGCCCTGGAGCGCATCGACCAGGCGGTGGTGGGGCCCCTGCTGGAGGCCCTGCGCGGCTGCGGGAACTACCGCATCCTGGTGGCCCCCGACCACGCCACCCTGTTGCGCACCAAGGGCCACGACGCCACCCCGCCGCCGTTCTGCTACGCGGGAACGGGGGTGGGGCCGGGGTCGGGAAGGCCCTTCACCGAGCGGGAGGCGGCGGCCACGGGGGTGTACTTGGACCCGGGGCATACGCTGCTGGAGGCGTTCCTGCGGGGAAACTAGTCAGTTCAGGCGGACGCGTCCGCCGTCGAACGGAGGGAGGATCCATGGACATCCTGCAGGCCATCGGCAACACTTCGCTGGTCCAGTTGCGCAAGGTGGTGCCGCCCGGGTGCGCGGACATCTTCGTGAAGCTGGAGTGGGAGAACCCCACCGGCAGCGTCAAGGACCGCATGGCCCGGCAGGTGATCGGTCAGGCGGAGGCGGACGGCCGCCTGAGGCCCGGGGGCATGGTGCTGGAATACACCGGGGGCAGCACCGGAGCCTCCCTGGCCCTGGTGTGCGCGGCCAAGGGCTACCGCATCCGCATCGTCACGTCGGACGCCTTCAGCCTGGAAAAACGGGACCAGATGGCGGCCTTGGGAGCGGAGCTGATCCTGGTGCCCAGCGAGGGCGGGCGCACCACCAAGAAGCTGATCCTGGACATGGTCGAGACCGCCCGGGGCCTGAGCCAGGAGCCGGGGACCTACTGGACCGACCAGCTGCACAACCAGGACGCCATCGCCGGCTACCATTCCCTGGGGGAGGAGATCTGGGCCCAGACCCAGGGCGGGGTGGACGCCTTCGTGCACAGCGTGGGCACCGCCGCTTCCCTGCGGGGCACGGCCACGGTGCTCAAGGGCCACCGGCCCGGGGCCGGGATCTACGCCGTGGAGCCGGCCGAGTCGCCGGTGCTTTCGGGAGGCCAGCCGGGACCCCACAACATCGAGGGGATAGGGGTGGGCTTCCTGCCGCCCCTATGGGACCCGGCCCTGGTGGACGGCATCCTGCCGGTGGCCACCGCCGAGGCCAAGGCCATGGCCCGGCGCCTGGCCCGGGAGGAGGCCCTGTTCGCCGGGACCTCGTCGGGGGCCAACGTGGCCGCGGCCATCCAGGTGGGCCTGCGCCTGGGCCCGGGGGCCAAGGTGGTGACCCTGATGGTGGATTCAGGGATGAAGTACCTGGACACGGACGTCTACCGAAGCCGGTAGGACGTTTCAGCCCCGGGCCGCCGATTCCACCGCCGCCAGCAGACCCTCGAGGTCGTCCTCGGTGGTGAGGGGGTTGACCACGGTGGTGCGCAGGTAGGTGCGCCCCCGCAGCACGGTCTTCACCAGGTGGAAGGCCCCGGACCGGACGATGGTGTCCCGCCAGGCGGACTGGAGGGCGTTCAGGTCCGGCGCCCCGTCCGGGGTGTGGCGGAAGCACAGGATGTTCCCCTCGGGCCGCACCGCCAGCTCCCAGCCCGGGCGGGCCTCGATGCAGGCGGCGAAGCTGGAGGTGAGGTCCTGCATCCGTTCCAGGTAGGCGGCGAAAGATCCGGTGCCCATCACCTTGAGGGCCACGTACAGGTTCAGGCTCAGGAAGCGCTTGGTGCACTCCAGGGTCCGGTGCCCGACGTTGTACCATTCCTGGCGCGAGCTGCGGTCGAACAAGTAGGAGGCCTGCTGGCTGAAGGTCTCGAAGGAGTGGCCGCCGTCCCGGAACAGCACCGCCGTGGCCAGGGAAGGCATCATCAGCATCTTGTGGGCGTCGATGACCACGCTCTGGGCCCGTTCGATGCCCTTCAGGGCCGGGCGCAGCCGGTCCGACACGGCGAAGGCGCCGCTGTGGGCGCCGTCCACGTGCAGCCACAGGCCCCGCTCCCGGCACACGTCGGCGATGGCGTCCAGGGGGTCGATGGCGCCGGTGGCGGTGGAGCCTGCGCTGGCCACCACCGCCAGCACCCGCCTGCCCTGGATGCCGGCCCGGGTCAGGGCCGATTCCAGGAGGTCCACCCGCATGCGGAAGCGCTCGTCCGTGGGCACCACCAGCACGTTCCTGGCCCCCAGCCCCAGGATCTGGGCCGAGCGGCGCACCGAATAGTGGGCCTGGTCCGACGTGACGATGCACAGGTCCAGGGGAGCCCGGTAGCCCTCCTCCCAGATGTCGTAAGGGGTGCAGGCCTGCCGGGCCGCCAGCAGGGCGGTGAGGTTCCCGGCGCTGCCGCCGTGGGTGAACACGCCCCCGGCGAGGGCCGGGTCGAACCCCACCCGGCCCGAGAGCCAGGCCACCAGGGACTGCTCCATGGCCGTGGAGACCGGGCCCATCTCGTAGACGGCCGTGCCGTTGTTCAGGAGGTCCGCCACTGAACCCAGCAGGGCGGTGAGGGGCAGGGGCGCCGCACATTGGTGGCCCATGTATTTGGGGTGCTGCAGGTGGTGGGAACCCCGCAGCACGTCGCCGATGAGGGCCATGGGGTCGGCGCCCCCGGCGGCGGTGAAATCCGCGGGCCAGTCGGCCAGCGCATCCTGGGGTTCGCGCCACGGCAGCACGGGCCCCTCCCGGCGCTGGACGCCGCCCAGGTGTTCCGCCAGGGTGTCCACCACCCGGTGCCCCAGGCTGCGGAAGGCTTCGGGATCGTAGGCGGAGAGGAAGGGATCCAGGTTGTACGTGGCCATAAATCCATCTTCTCATAATAAGAGGTTTACCGCCTATGGGGGAGCCCGGCGGACGGGTGCCAGAACCTTGGGGGACCTGGGCCCACTTTTCCTGGAGGGTGCCCATGGCCGTGCGGATCCTGATCATCCTGTCAACTTTCTATGTGATGGGATTCGGGGACGTGCGCGGCAGTTTCGTGGGCATCTCCAAGGAGGTGTTCGGCGTCACCGCCGCCCAGGCCAGCCTCATCCCCTTCTGCGGCGCGGTGGCGTTCGGCCTGTTCGCCGTGCCCGCCGGGCTGCTGGCCACCCGCCGGGGCAAGAAGTTCCTGATGCTCACCGGCCTGCTCATCGCCGCCGCGGGCCACGCTGCTGCCGTGCTTCCTGCTCCAGCGCTACAGCCACCTGGTGGCGGCCATCTTCGTCATCGGCGTGGGCATGACCTGCCTCCTGGTCTCGGGCAATCCGCTGCTGCGGGAAGTCACCGGGCCGGCGCGGTTCGCCCGGGACCTGACCTTCGCCCAGTTCATCAAGAGCCCTGGGCTCCATCACCGGCCCGTACCTGATCGCCATCATCGTCACCCTGGGCTACAGCTGGAGGGGATCTTCCCGGTGTTCACCCTCCTCCCCTGGTCGCCCTGGCGGTCTTCGCGCCGTGCGCATCCCCGAGACCATCCCGGTGCGGCCGGCCACCCTGCGGGGACATCGTCCGGCTGCTCAAGGCCCGGACCATCCGGCTCAAGGTCCTGGGCATCTTCCTGTTCGCGGGCGCCGAGATGGGCATGAACACCCTGCTCGCCACCCACATGTGGCAGACCCACGGCATGAGCATCGAGGTGGACGCCATCCGCTACGGCCAGGGGCTGTTCTGGCTGACCCAGGGGGCCGGGCGGATGCTGGGGACCCTGGCCCTGAACTGGATGGAGCCCCGGCGGTTCTTCCTGTGCTGCGCCCTGGCGGGCCTGGCGGGCTCGGCCGGGCTGATCTTCGGCGACCGGGCCCGTGGCCGTGGCCTCCGTGGCCCTGTGCGGCCTGAGCTTC
>CAWFOJ010000152.1:0-9463 GCA_963816585.1 uncultured Holophagaceae bacterium
GACGTGTGCGTGGCCTATGTGGGCCGTGACGAGACGGCGGACATGGCCGCCTTCCTGGGCAGGCTGGTGCCCCAGACCCTGCTCCCCCTCATGATCGACACCACCGAGGTGCCGGTGCTGGAGAAGGCCCTGCAGACCGCGCCCGGGAAGTGCGTGGTCAATTCCATCAATTTCGAGGACGGGGAGGGCCGGGCCCGGAAGGTGCTGGAGCTGTGCCGCGCCTACGGGGCCGCCGTGGTGGGGCTGACCATCGACGAGCAGGGCATGGCCCACACGGTGGAGCGCAAGCTGGCGGTGGCCCAGCGCCTGCATGGCCTGGCGGTGGGGGAGTACGGCCTGGATCCGGGGGACCTGATCATCGACCCCCTCACCTTCACCCTGGGCAGCGGCGAGGAGGGGTTCCGCCGCTCGGCCATGGCGACCCTGGAGGCCATCCGGCAGGTGAAGGAACGCTTCCCCGGGGTGCTCACCATCCTGGGGGTCAGCAACGTGAGCTTCGGCCTGGCTCCCCGGGTCCGGCACGTGCTCAACGCCCTGATGCTCTACCACGGCGTGAAGGCCGGGCTGGACCTGGCCATCTTCAACGCCGCCAAGGTCATCCCGGTGGCCACCATCCCCGCCGGCCAGCGCCAGGCGGTGGAGGACCTGATCTTCGACCGCCGGCGGGACGGCTACGACCCCCTCCGGGCGGTCCTGGGCCTGTTCAGCGAGGGTTCCGGGCAGGTCCCGGCTCCTGAGCAGAGCCGGGACCTGCCGGTGGCCGAGCGGCTCAAGGGCGACATCCTCGGCGGGGAGAAACGGCGCATCCTGGAGGACGTGGACGAGGCCCTGGAGACCGTCCCGCCCCTTGAGATCATCAACACCATCCTGCTGGACGCCATGCGGGTGGTGGGCGAGCGGTTCGGCGCCGGGGAGATGCAGCTGCCCTTCGTGCTGGAGAGCGCCGAGGCCATGAAGGCGGCGGTGCGCCGGATCGAGCCCCACCTGCCCCGGGAGGCTTCCGCCGCCAAGGGCCGGGTGGTCCTGGCCACGGTCAAGGGGGACGTGCACGACATCGGCAAGAACCTGGTGGAGATCATCCTCTCCAACAACGGCTACGAAGTGCTGAACCTGGGCATCAAGCAGCCGGTGGAAAGCATCCTGGCCGCCCTGGACACGTTCAAGGCGGACGCCATCGGGCTCTCGGGCCTGCTGGTGAAATCCACCGCGGTGATGCGGGACGACCTGGCCTACATGGAAGAGCGGGGCCTGCGCCTGCCGGTGATCCTGGGCGGCGCCGCCCTCACCCGGGAGTACGTGGCGGAGCAGTGCCAGAGCGTCTACAGCGGCCGGGTGCTGTACGCCGAGGATGCCTTCGAGGGCCTGCGCCACATGAACGCCATCGTCGCCGGCGAGGCGCCCGGGCCCGCTCCGGCCCCGCCCGCCCTGGCGCCGGAGATCACCGTGCTGCACCGGGGGGCGGCCGGAGCCGAGCTTTCCCCCGCGGGCCAGAGCACCTGGGTCAGGCGCGGGCTGGACATCCCCGCCCCGCCGTTCTGGGGGGTGCGGGAGGCGGCCCCTCCCCTGGAGGCGGTCTTCGAGTACCCTGGACACCTTCGTGGTGATCCGCAACCGCTGGTCCTTCACCCAGGGCCAGCTCGACGACCAGGCCTTCGAGGAGGTGCTGCGCCTGAAGGCCGAGCCCCTCCTGGCCCGGTGGAGGGAACGCATCCTGGGGGACCGGCTCCTGGAGCCCCGGGGCCGGTACGGCTACTTCCCGGTCCAGGCCCAGGGGGATGCCCTGGTGGTGTACGACCCGGCGGGCGCCCCGTACCGGGCCGGGGACCGGCCCCGGGTCCTGGCCCGCATCCCCCTCCCGCGCCAGGCCCAGGGCCGGCGCCTGTGCATCGCCGACTTCTTCGAGCCGGAGGCCGGCGGCCGGTTCGACGTGCTGGGCCTGCAGGTGGTCACCCTGGGAAGCCGGGCCGCCCAGGTGGCCGGGGAGCTGTTCCGGGCCGACCGCTACTCGGACTACTTCTTCTTCCACGGCCTGGCCACGGAACTGACCGAGGCCTTCGCCGAGCGCCTGCACGCGGCCATCCGCCGGGACCTGGGCATCCACGGCAAGGACGCCCGGGAGTTGCGCCAGCTGTTCAACCAGGGCTACCAGGGCTCCAGGTATTCCTTCGGCTACCCGGCCTGCCCGGACCTGGCCGGCAATGCCACGCTGCTGGACTTGCTGGACGGGGCCGCCATCGGGGTGGACATCACCGAACAATTCCAGATGGATCCGGAATACACCACCTCGGCCCTGGTAGCCTGGCATCCTCAAGCCCGCTACTTCGCCGTATGAATGCTTCGACGAATTACCACCAGAATGGCGGACAGCAAGGAGGCAATAGGTTCAATTATTTTTGATTCATTAACCAGTCGACCAGCCTTCGATGAAAGGATTCCGGATCAGCCAGATCACCTTCATGGAGCCTGGGACAAGACTCCTGGTCCCAAACCGGCACGTTTCCCGATAAAGGATTCACGTAAGCCCAATCCTCGGACCGATTGGCCTCCGGTGCCAGGATGGGTGCCCCACTCATATCAGCCTCCTTTACGCCAAATGATCACCCTTCAAGATAGGCATCTGGCAATCTAATGCCATATGGGTCGAATTCTTCTAACCCAGGTAGCGGCCTTGTTTCCTCCGGCAGGACCGGTGCGGGTCATGCTGTTCGGCGAGGCACCCGGGCCCCGGGGCGCCGACCAGAGCGGCATCCCCTTCTGGGGTGACCGGGCCGGCGTCCTGGTCTACCGGGCCCTGGAGCTGGCCGGCCTGGCCCGGGTCCCGGCTGAGGCCTACCTGGGGTGGGACGGGGCCCGGTTCCGGGAGGAAGGGCTGCGCCCGGGACCTGCAAGGCGCGGCCCTGAGCAATGCCTACCCCGTGTGCCCCACCCGGGACGGGGACAGCTTCCGGGCGCCCACCGACCGGGAGCTGCGCAGCCCCGCCAACTTCGCCCGCCTGAGGGCGGAGCTGGCCGGGGCCGCCGCCCGCTGCCCGGGGGTTCTGCGGGTGATCGCCCTGGGCCGGCGCGCCCAATGGATCCTGCAGCGGGTGGACGAGGTCCCGGCCTTCCAGCTGCACGGCCTCTCCCATCCCTCGCCCCTGGGGCTGCTCCAGGCCGCCGAAGGCCGCGGCAAGGGGCTCCGGATGGCGGACCTGCAGCAGGCGTGGCAGGACCGCCTGGCGGCCCTGCTGTGAGCCTCCGCCCCTCCCTGTGGCCCCGGGAGCACGGGGCCTACGTGCAGATTGGGGTGGCCCTGGCCGCCGCCCTGGCGCTGGCGCCCCGGGGCCGGGCCCTGGCCCAGGCGGTCGCCGCCGCGGCCTTGTTCCTGGGCAGCGAGCCTCTGCTGGCGCTCCTGGGCCGGCGGGGGGGACCGCCGCCCGGCCACGCCTCCGCCGCCGGGCGGCGCCTGGGCCTCCTGGGGTTCCTGGCGGCCGCTTGCGCCGGGGCCGCCTGGTGGGGACTGCCCTGGGTCCGCCTGGCCTTCCTGGCCCCCGCCGGGATCCTTGGCCTGGCCTTGTTCGGGCTGTTCCTGGCCCGCCGGGAACGCACCGCCCTGGGCGAACTGCTGGCGGCGTGGACGTTCGCCGCCGGCGCCCTGGCCGTGGCAGCCGCCGCGGGAGCCCCGGGGCCCGGGCTTGGCCTGGCCCTGGTCCTGGCCGCGCTGTTCACCCTGGGCACCGCCATCGTCCATGGGCACCTGCTGGCCCTGCGCCGGGGCGGGGCGGGGGCCCCGCGCCTGGCCGCTTTCCTGTTCGGCGTGGCCCTCTCCGGCCTGGCCTGGGGCCTGGGCCGGCGGGCCCTGCTGCCCGGCGCCGCGTCCTGGGCCTTCCTGCCCATGACCCTGGCGGGTCTGGGCCTGTGGTTGGCGCCCCCGGCCCCCCGGCGGCTGAAGGGGGTGGGCTGGACGGCGGCGGCCTGCGCCCTGGCTGGGGCTGCCATGGCCGTGGCCGGTCTGCGCGGAGGATGAGTCCGTTTCTCTCCTGGATTCGGAAAGCCCTTGGGGATTCCGGCACTTGATGGTCTTCTTGGTGATCGCTCAGCGTTTCCAAGGACGCCGGGCAACGGAGGGATCCATGGCCCGAACCAACGAAACCTGGCAGGCCGGCGCCGCCGGCACCGCTCTTGCCACCGAGGTGCATGCCCATCTGCGGGTGAGCCACCGCCAAGCCAAGGGGCTGATCGACGCCGGGTGCGTCGCGGTCAATGGCCAGCCGGCCGGGAGCCACGGCCTGCGGCTGCAGCAGGGCGACACGGTGGCGGTGGCCTTCGACCCGGACCGGGTGTACACCGCGCTGCCCCGCCCCAGCCGTTCCAGCGACACCCCGTTCGAGATCCTCTGGGAGGACAAGCACCTCCTGTTCGTGGACAAGCCCGCGGGCCTGCTCACGGTCCCGGCGGAAAAGCACGACGACCCCTGCCTGGCCGAGGCCATCACCGACCTGTACCGCCGGCGGGGCTTCAAGCGCTTCCAGCTGTTCATCGCCCACCGCCTGGACCGGTACACCTCCGGCGTCCTGGTGTTCGCCAAGACCCCCGAGGCCCTCAACGGCCTCAAGCACATCTTCGACGAGCACCACCTGCGCCGGGTGTACATCGCGATCCTGAAAGGGGAGCTGCCCGAGAACGCCGGCACCCTCACCGACAAGCTGGTGGAGCGCAAGTCCCTGAAGATGTCCGTGCTGCCCGAAGGCTCCCGCGCGGCCCGGGACGCCAAGGGCGCCAAGCTGGCGGTGACCCACTACCGGGTCCTGGAGCGCCTGCCGGGGCACACGGTGGTGGAAGTGAAGCTGGAGACCGGGCGCCGGAACCAGATCCGGGTCCAGTTCGCCGAGCGGGGCTTCCCCCTGCTGGGGGACCAGGTGTACGGCGAGGCCAGCGAGGCCATCGGGCGCCAGGCCCTGCACGCCGAACTGCTGGGCTTCCGCCATCCGGTGGGCGACGAGACGGTGACGGTCACCGCGCCCATGCCCGCGGACATGGAGAACGTGCTGAAGGCCCTGCGCAATGTCCGCCGCGTGGTGCGCGCCGAAGCGGGGCTCACCGGCGAGGAGGACCTGTACAAGCCCAGGATCACCCGGGAGCGCAAGGTGGCGCGGCGGCTGCGCGCCGAGCGCTTCACCGAGGGCGGGCCCGAGGAGGGAGCCAAGGCCGGCCCCAGGCCCATGACCCGCGCCGGTGCCAAGCCCGGAGCTGGACCCGAGGCTGGCCCGGGGGGCAAGGCCAGCGCGGGCCCAAGGCCAGGGACTCGGGCCAGACCGGGCACCGGGCCAAGGATCAGCGCGGCCCCAAGGCCTGGGACAGGAGCCAGGCCGGGCGCCGGGCCAAAGGCCGGCGCGGGCCCAAGGCCAGGGACAGGAGCCAGGCCGGGCGCCGGGCCCAAGGCCGGCGCGGCCCCAAGGCCTGGGACAGGAGCCAGGCCGGGCGCCGGGCCAAAGGCCGGCGCACGGCCGAGGATCCCAGGCAAGGGTCCGGTTCCATCCAAGCCGGCGAGCCAAGGCCGCCCGCGGACGGCCAGACCCAAGATGCGGAAAAAGGAATCCTGAGCGTCGCTGCGGAGAGTGCCGGGGCGGGAGCCGTCCCATCACCCACCAGGGCCCCTGGAAATCCACTTGGGCTCGAGCCGTGCGCCGATCCCATCCCGCAGCTGCTGGAGGAGGCCCAGAAGCGCTTTGCCCTCCCAGTCCTCCAGGATGCCGGCCACTTCCCGGCACAGGGCCGAGTGGCTGGGGGCCAGCCGGGCCTCCAGGGCTTCCCCCTGGGGGGTCAGGCGGACCAGGGAGCCCCGGCGGTCGGCCGGGTCCTCCCGGCGCTGCACCAATCCCGCCAGCACCATGCGCTCCACCAGCCGGGGCACGTCCGCGCTGCGGGAGATCATGCGCTGGCGAATTTCCCGGATCAGGTAACCCTGCTCGGGCCCGCCCCGGAGGATCCGCAGCACGTTGAACTGCTGGTCGGTTATCCCCGCGGGCTTGAACAGGCGATCTTCGGACAGCCGCCCAACGTACTCGCGGGTGAGCAGCACCGCCAGTATCATCTCCTGGCCCGGCTCCATGGCCTTGGTGATTTGGAGTTCCTCGCGCAGCTTCATCCGGATCTCCTGGCGGTGGCGGGGGGCTGCGGCGGGTGCGCGCGCCGCCCCGGGGACCTTTGCAGGTGGGGTATAATCCCCTGACATTAGACCAGCAAAGAGAGACTGGTTCTCAAAAAAAGTCTTGCATCCCCAAGAAAAGAGTTTAGCCTTCAGGTATCAGTGTTCCAACACTTATTTTGGAGGCACCCGTGAAGATAATTAGTGGTTCCCGTTATTTCCCGGCCATGGTCCTGGCCCTGAGCCTCCCGGTCCTGGCCCCCACCCCCCTCCAGGCCGCCGCCGAGACCTACGTCATCGACCCGGACCATTCCCGGGCCCAGTTCGAGATCACCCACCTCCTCTTCAGCACGGTCACCGGCCGGTTCACCAAGCTCAAGGGGACCCTCATGGTGGATCCGGCCGATCTCTCCAAGGCCAGCGCCGAAGTGGAGATCGACGCCTCCAGCATCGACACCGCCGTGGCGATGCGGGACAAGGACCTGCGCAGCCCCCGTTTCTTCGACGTGGCCAACTATCCCACCATCACCTTCAAGAGCACCGCGGTGACGGCCACCGGAACCGACACCCTGCAGGTGGCCGGGAACTTGACCATGCACGGAGTCACCAAGCAGGTGGTGATCGCAGTGACCGGCTGGGCCAGCGGCACTGGCGCCAAGGGCACCCCCGCGGTGGGCTTCCGCAAGGGCACCCTGACCCTGAAACGTTCGGACTACGGCATCACCACCCTGAAGGGCCCGGTGGGCGATGACGTGGACATCACCCTCAGCGTGGAAGCCAACAAGCAGCAGTAACCTCCCGAAGGAGAAGCTCCATGAGTGAACCCAAGATCGCCGCCCTCAAGCCCGAAGTCATGACCCTGGAGCCCGGCACCTACTACTGGTGCGCCTGCGGGCTGTCCGCCAAACAGCCCTTCTGCAGCGGCGCCCACAAGGGTTCCGGCTGGTCCCCCATCAAATTCGAAATCACCGAGCCCACCAAGGTCGCCCTGTGCAACTGCAAGCACACCGGCACCAAGCCGTTCTGCGACGGCACCCACAAGGGCCTGAACCTCTAAAGGCCGACGGGCTCCTTCCCGACCCCGACTCGGCGGATTCGTCCCCAAGGGCCCGTTTGTTCAGGCTAGACTTGGGGCTTCTGCGGCGGTACGCCGGCGGGTTATATCCATGAATCACCCTTTGACACCTGAGACCAGCGAGGTACCCCTGGCGCCGGGGATGCGGCTTCCCCTCAGCGAACGGACCCGGCTCAGCGAGGAGGCGGTGGCGGAAATCCGGGCCATCGCCGGGAAATACCCGGACAAGCTGGCGGGAACCCTGCCGGCCCTCTACATCGCCCAGCGGGAATTCGGCTTCGTGAGCCTGGCGGCCATGAAGGAGGTGGCCCGGGCGCTGGAGGTGCCGGAAGGGCTCGTGTTCGGGGTGGCCACCTTCTACACCATGTTCAAGACCCGCCCGGTGGGCCGGTTCCACCTGCAGGTGTGCACCAACGTCTGCTGCGCCCTCAACGGCGCCCGGGAACTCCTGGCCAAGGTGGCCGCCAGGACCGGCGCGGTGCCTGGGGAGGGACCCACCCCCGACGGCATGTGGAGCCTGGAGGAGGTGGAGTGCCTGGCCTCCTGCGGCAGCGCTCCCTGCCTGCAGGTGAACGAAGGGGTGTACGACGAATTCGTGGACGAAGCCAGGCTGGAGGAGATCCTGGAGGCCTGCCGCAAGGGCGAGTACGCCGCGTGGGGAGAGCGCCGATGAACCGCATCCGCACCAAGCCCGACCCCCAGCGCTACGCCTTCGACGGCTTCGGCACGTCCAAGTACCCCAACCTCATGCTGCGGGGCGCCGGGGACCTGGACAACTGGACCCTGGCCGTCTACCGGGACAGGTGGGAAGGCTACCAGGCCCTGCGCAAGGCCCTGGCCATGGAGCCCGCCGCGGTCACGGCCGAGGTGAAGGTGTCCGACCTGCGCGGCCGCGGCGGCGCCGGGTTCCGCACCGGCCTGAAGTGGACCTTCATGCCCAAGGACACGCCGGAGCATCGGCCCGTCCGGTACCTGGTCTGCAACGCCGACGAAGGGGAGCCGGGCACTTTCAAGGACCGGGCGATCCTGGAATACAACCCGCACCAGATGATCGAGGGCATGATCATCGCCGCCTGGGCCATGCAGTGCCAGTTGGGCTTCATCTACCTGCGGGGCGAGTTCGCCTGGCTGCTCGACAAGCTGGAGGCCGCCATCCAGCAGGCCCGGGACGCGGGCTACCTGGGCAAGGACATCCTGGGCACCGGCTGGGATTTCGACCTGCTCACCTACCGGGGCGCCGGAGCCTACATCTGCGGGGAGGAGACCGCCCTGCTCAACAGCCTGGAGGGGCGCCGGGGCGAGCCCCGGGTCAAGCCTCCGTTCCCGGCCCAGGTGGGCGCCTACGGGAAGCCCACCACGGTGAACAACGTGGAGACCCTGGCGGCGGTGCCGCCCATCCTGCGCATGGGCGGGGCCCAGTACGCCATGCTGGGCACTCCGGGCAACACCGGCACCCGCGTCTATTCCCTGTCGGGGCACGTGAAGCGTCCGGGGCTGTACGAATTGCCCCTGGGCCTGCCCCTGGATTTCATCATGAACGACCTGGCCGGGGGTTCCAGCACCGGGCGCAAGATCAAGGCGGTGATCCCCGGCGGGTCCAGCGCCCCGATCTTCGATGCCCGGGACTTCGACTGCCCCATGGACTTCGACACGGTGAAGGCCCGGGGCTCCATGGCCGGCTCCGGGGGCATCATCCTCATGGACGAGGCCACCTGCATGGTGGAGGTGACCCTGCGCCTGACCCGGTTCTACGCCCACGAAAGCTGCGGCCAGTGCACCCCCTGCCGGGAGGGCTGCAACTGGATGGAGATGATCCTGTACCGCATCGAGCACGGCCAGGGGCGTCCGGGCGACCTGGACCTGCTGGCCAGCCTGCCGCCGCAGATCAACATGCGCACCCTGTGCGCTCTGGGGGATGCGGCCTGCGGACCCGTGGAATCGGCGCTCCAGAAATTCCGCCGCGAATTCGAGCACCATATCGCCATGGGCCACTGCCTGGCCGGGTGAGAGGCCAGGCGCCGCGCCTGGATCTCACTTTTCCTTCTCCAGCAGCACCAGGGCATTGGCCGGGGCCGTAGTCTGGCCGAAGGCCTTCCACAGGGCCGGGTAGGCGGCGGGCTCGACCACTCCGTCCTGCCAGCGCAGGCTGTAACGCAGCTGCAGCCGGTCGGCCTGGACCTGGGAGGCGACCTGGAAGTCCAGGGGGTCCTGGCGGATCTCGGCGCTGGGCGGACGGTAGGCGATCCGATAGCCTGGGGGCA
>CAWFOJ010000153.1:0-21875 GCA_963816585.1 uncultured Holophagaceae bacterium
TAAATGTTTGTTGACTTATTGCTGGCCTACATCTGCAAGATGTTTTTGTTAAATGGAGGTGATGTTTTTACGTTACAAAAGATAATTGAGCATACACAGCTGGAGATGGTTAGAAATTATGTTACCCTTGCTTCCAATCACATTGCCATGCAGCACCATAAATATTCGCGTTTGGATCGGCGCAGTTCCCGCAGTATGTACAGATATACCATCAATTTTAACAGGCATAAATATGAAGGCCTCGCTGGCTGATTAGTCGCAGGTGCGGCTGATGATTAGTGTGGCAGGTCACAAAACCAGTAAATGTTGGCAAATTACTCTTTTTGTCATCACAAGCCGGCAACAATAATGTAGTGATATAAACCTGACTTTTTTGTCAGCAGCACTTTAAAGCCACTCGTTTCCAGAAGTTGTTTCGCTTTTTCTTCGCTGAATCTGATATGAAGCGGCGGACCAAACTCCATGGGTTCCTGCTTCCAATCCAAATCGACTAATTTTCCCGTTTTCTTGAGCATAGAATGGGCGTTTGCCAACACTTTCGATGGATTTTCAAAATCATGAAGAACAATACCGAAGAAAACAATATCCGCGCATGCATCGCATAGAATTAAATCCTCAGCTTTACCCGTCGCCATTATTACGTTCGTCAGGCCTGCGGCATCAACTTTTCCCCGCAACTTTTGGATATTGGTTTCGCTGATATCTGATGCATACACTTTCCCGCTTTCACCAACGATTTTGGCAGCAGGTATTGTAAAAAATCCCTGGCCGCAGCCGATATCGGCGAAGGTCATTCCCGATTTTAATCCTATAGCAGTCAGTACATTTTCCGGATTCTGCCATTTTCTTCGTTCCTGTTCATCGCGCAAAATTCCGCCAAATTGTTCCATCAAACTACCATCCTATTTGCTTTAATTAAAGTTTTGATTCAATTTACAATTCTTTGGTATTAGCCTCTGGCGTTAATTTCACGGATAGCTCTGCATTTATATCTACGTAAGTATTGATTTTCTAAAGCTTTCCTACTCCCGGGGGAACCAGAGACGGAACGGAGGTCTGCCGTCGGCCAGCAGCGGACTGTGGACGTGTTGATCATCGGGAGCGGCGGGGCCGGGCTCCGGGCGGCCATCGAGGCGGCCCGGGCAGGCTGCAGCACCCTGGTCCTGTGCAAGGGCCGGGTGGACCGCAGCGGCGCCACCCTCCTGGCGGGGGCCAACATCTCCGCCGACGTGGAGTGCGACGGCCGCAGCCTGTACGACATGGGCTTCCCCGAGGCCGGGCGGGACGACAGCAAGGATGCCTGGTTCCGGGAGATCGTCCACCAGGGCATGCACCTCAACAACCAGAAGCTGGTGCAGATCTACGTGGACGACGCCCCGAACCAGGTGCGGGAGCTGATCGAGTGGGGGGTCAAGGTCTACCGCCTGGAGAGCGAACGGGGCATCTCGGTCTCCAGCCGGGAACTGCTGGACGCCATGATGCGCCAAGTGCGGGCCGCGGGGTCCAGTGGAAGAGCGACGTGGCGGCCGTGGACCTGCTGGTGGCCGATGGCCGGGTGGCCGGCGCCCTGGGGCTGCACCTGTACACCGGGGAGTTCGTCACCTACCGGGCCAGGAGCGTGGTCCTGGCCACCGGCGGCTGGCACAGCCTGTATCCCTTCACCTCCGGGGGCACCGACCTGACCGGGGACGGCCAGGCCATGGCCTGCCGGGCCGGGGCCCAGCTCATCAACATGGAGATGGTGACGTTCTGCCCCAACACGGTGCTGGAGCCCAGGCGCTACCGGGGCAGCATCGTGCCGTACTGCCTGCACACCAGCGGCTACGGCCACCTGCTCAACCGCAGGGGCGAGGAGTTCCTGCACCGGTACTTCGACCCGGAGATCCTGGACCTGGCCCTGCACACCGAGTGGAACAAGCTGCTGGTGTCCTTCGCCGAGTTCAAGGAGATCGAGCGGGAAGGCACCGAGCACGGCGGCGTGTACTTCTCCATGAAGCACTGCCCCAACGAGGTGTTCGACACGGTCCAGCGGGAGATGCCGGGCCTGAAGCAGTTCTACCAGGGGATGATCCGCCGCATGCAGGACGGTTACGCCCTGGAGGTGGCGCCCGGGACCGAATACTTCGAGGGCGGCATCAAGGTGGACGAGCGCTACCAGACCACCGTCCCCGGGCTGTTCGCCGCCGGGGAGTGCACCGGCGGGACCTTCGGCTCCAACCGGGTGTCGGCCGCCACCACGGAGATGCTGGTGCTGGGCTGCCGGGCCGGACGGCACGCGGCCGAGTTCGCCCGGACCGCCGGCCCGGCCGCGGACGTGGACGGGCAGGTCCGGCGCCTGGTGGAACTGGCGGAAGCGCCGTTCCGGCACCGGGGCGCCACCCCGCCCGGGGAGCTGCGCCGGGAGCTGGGGGAAATGGCCACCCGGCACGTGTCCCTGATCCGCACCGGCGAGGGGCTGGCCCAGGTGCAGGAACGGCTGCGGGACATGCGCCGGCAGCTGGAGACCGACCTGGCCCTGGCCCAGGACACCCGGATCTACAACCTGGAGTGGCTGGACTACCTGGTACTGCGCAACCTGGTGGACGTGCTGGACATGTCCTCGGGTTCAGCGGCCCTGCGCCGGGAGAGCCGGGGCGTGCACTACCGGGAGGACCACCCGTACACCGACGACGATCACTGGCTCAAGTGCATCACCGTCGCCAAGGAGGGGCCGGGGCTGCGGTACGGCTTCGATCCGGTGGTGGCCACCCGGGTGGCGCTGCCTTCCGGGCGCGCCCCTTACCACGACTACATCAAGCATCTGGCCGCGCAGTCACGTCCAGGAGGCGAAGCCATGAGCCGAACCGTACCGCATCAGCTGCTACCGCTGCGAGGGGCCGGGCGCGGCCGGACGGTTCCAGGACTACGAAGTGCCCGTGGAGCGGGAGACCTCCCTGCAGGACCTGCTCATGTACATCGGTGGAGCACCTGGACCCCACCCTGGCCTTCTACAAGCACGCCGCATGCAAGCAGGGGCTGTGCGGGGAGTGCAACGTGCGCCTGAACGGCAAGGCCGCCCTGGCCTGCACCGTGCCGGTGGCGGCGGATTCCGCGCCCCTGGCCCTGGAGCCGTACCGCCGCGAGCGGTTGATCCGGGACCTGCTCTGCCACCTGGACCACCCTGACGCGCAAGGAGGATGACCCGACATGCTCGCCCAACAACTGGCCAACAGCCTCGCCCTGGGTGGCGCCTACGCGCTCATGGCGCTGGGGTTCGGGCTGATCTTCGGGGTGCTGGACCTGATCCACTGGTCGTCCGGCGACGTGATGATCGCCGGCGCCTACCTGGCGATCACCTGCCTCGGCGCCTCCGCCCACTCCTTCCTGGTCATGCTGGCGGTCGTGGTGGTGGCCACCACCCTGGTGGGCGTGGTGGTGGAGCGGCTCAACTTCCATGCCCTGCGGACCAAGCCGCACATGGTGATCCTCATCGCCAGCCTGGGCGTCGCCATGGTGATCCAGAACGCCATCCTGATCGTCTGGGGGCCGGCCCGGTACCGCTTCATCGTGGACATGCCCATCCCGCCGCTCCACGTCTTCGGGATCACCCTGTCCGGATCCCGGGTGCTGTCGATCATCCTCTCGGGGGTGGTGATGGTGGGGCTGGACGTCCTGCTTCGCCGCAGCCGCCTGGGCAAGGCCATCCGGGCCACCATCCTGGACCGGGACGCGGCCATCCTGATGGGCATCAATCCCCGCTTCATCATGGTCAGCACCTTCGCCCTGGGCTCGGCCCTGTCCGGGGTGGCGATGCTGCTGCTGGGCTCCATGTACGGGGTGATCTTCCCCCTGCGAGGGCAACTTCATCGGCCTGATGGTGTTCGCCGCGGTGATGATCGGCGGGCTGGGCAGCATTCCCGGGGCGGTGCTGGGGGGGGTGATCATCGGTTTCTCCCAGACCCTGAGCGCCGCCTACATCTCGGTGACCTACATGGACGCCATCACCATGTCCCTGCTGGCCCTGGCCTCATCATCAAGCCCAGCGGCATTCTGGGCAAACCCCAGGAGGAGAACATCTGATGCGACTTTGGCCGCCCGTCTCCCGGCAGAGCCGCGTCTGGCTCCTGCTCCTGGTCCTGGCCCTGGCGCTGCCGGGCCTGTCCCTGCCCAGCTTCGTGGTGCGGCTGGGGGCGCTGGTCTTCATCTACGGGTCGGTGGTGGCCAGCTTCAACCTCCTGGTGGGCTACTGCGGGCTGCTCTCGGTGGCCCACGCCGGGTTCTTCGGCATCGGCGCCTACACCGCCGGGCTCATGAGCGTCAACTGCCACACCGGCTTCCTCGTCAACATCGCGGCGGGCACCCTGCTGCCCGGCGCGCTGAGCCTCGTGGTGGGCCTCGCCATGGTCCGGCTGCGGGGCCGGTACCTGATCATGGCCACCCTGGGCATCAACGAGGTGATCAACCTGGTGATGTTCAACTCCGAGTTCACGGGGGGGCCCAACGGGTTGCCCGGGGTCGCCTTCCCGGACCTGTTCGGCCACGTGTTCAGCAGCACCACGTCCCTGTACTACCTGAACCTGGGGGGGCTGGTGCTGGTGACGGCGGTGGTGGGGATGCTGGTCAATTCGCCGGTGGGACGCGCCATGGTGGCGCTGCGGGAGGATGAGCTGGCGGCCGAAGCCATCGGCATCCACACCGCCCGGACCAAGCTCCTGGCCTTCACCGTGGCCGGGGCCCTGGCGGGGCTGGCGGGGGTGTTCTACGCCCACAACAACCAGTTCGTGTCGTACCAGACCTTCACCACGGACGAATCTTTCATTCTGCTGGCCATGCTGGTGATCGGCGGCCTGGGCACCATGGTCGGGCCCATCATCGGCGTGGTGCTGATGCTGGCCCTGCCGGAGGCGCTGCGGGGCGCCGCCCTGTACCGCTACCTCCTGGACGGCCTGGTCCTGTGGGTGGTGACTCCCGCATGGCCGGCGGGGACTGGCGGGCATCCGCCTGAAGGCCCGGCGCGCCGGCGGCAAAACCAAGCCGGCCCTGGACCGGGAAGGAGGGCAGCCGGCATGAACGGGATGCTGCTGGAGGTGGAGGGGGTGAGCAAGGCGTTCGGGGGCCTGAAGGCGCTGCAGGAGGTGTCCTTCGGGGTGGCGCAGGGGGAGGTGGTGGCCCTGATCGGCCCCAACGGCGCCGGCAAGTCCACCCTGCTGAACATCGTCAACGGCTTCCTGCACCCCACCGGCGGCCGGGTGCTGCTGGACGGCCGGGACATCACCGGGCTGCCGGTGCATGAAGTCGCGCGCATGGGCGTGGGCCGCACCTTCCAGAAGATCCGGGTGTTCAAGGGCCTGAGCGTCATGGACAACGTGCGCATGGCGGTGCGCCACCCGGCGAACGTGGTGGACATCCTGTTCCGCAGCCCCAGGTTCGTGCACCAGGAGCGGGAGGCCCGGGACCGGGCCCGGTACCTGGTGGAGCTGGTGGGGCTCTCGGACCGGGCCGAAGACCGGGCCGTGGACCTGCCCTACGGCCAGCAGCGGCTGGTGGAGATCGCCCGGGGCCTGGCGGGGAGCCGCCGGCTGCTCCTGCTGGACGAGCCGGGCGCCGGCATGAACGACGAGGAGATGGACTCCCTGCGCGCCCTGATCGACCGGATCCGCCGGGAGTTCGCGGTAACCATCCTGGTGGTGGAGCACAACGTGGATTTCGTGCTGAACCTGAGCGACCGCATCGTGGTGTTCGACCACGGGGTGGTCATCGCCACCGGCACCCCGGGCGAAGTGATCGAGAACCCCAAGGTGATCGAGGCCTACCTGGGAGGGAAGCAGCATGCCTGAGAACATCCTCGAGGTCCGGGAGGCGACCATCCGCTACGGCGCGGCGGTGGCGGTCGCGGGCGTGTCCCTGCACGTGGGCGACGGCGAGGCGGTCACTCTGCTGGGGGCCAACGGCGCCGGCAAGAGCACCCTCCTGCGGGCCATCTCCGGCCTGATCCCCATGGCCGGCGGCGTGGTGCGCTACGCGGGCCGGGACCTGGCCAAGGTGCCCGGCTACCAGCGGGCCCGGCACGGCATCGCCCATGTGCCCGAAGGGCGCCGGGTGTTCAGCACCTTCACCGTGCGGGAGAACCTGCTCATGGGCGCCTACAGCCGGGGCGCCGCCGCGGCGGAGGCGCGCCTGAAGGACATCTTCGAGCGCTTCCCGATCCTTTCCGAGCGCCGGGACCAGCTGGGCGGGAGCCTGTCCGGGGGCGAGCAGCAGATGCTCGCCATCGGCCGCGCCCTCATGTCGGGGCCGCGGCTGCTGCTCCTGGACGAGCCGTCCCTTGGCCTGTCGCCCATCGCCATCACCCAGGTGTTCGAAGCCATCCGCCGGGTGCGGGAGGAAGGGGTCAGCATGCTGCTGGTGGAGCAGAACTCCACCCTGGCCCTGGAAGTGGCGGACCGGGCCTGCGTCCTGCGCACGGGCAAAGTGGTCCTGGAAGGGGCCACCAGCGAAATCAAGTCCCAGGACAAGCTCCTGCGGGCGTACCTGGGGTCGCCGGGCAAAGGCGACGGCAAGGAGACCGGGAAGGAGGTGGCGCGGTCCTAGGTTCCGGCCCAGCGGGTCTTGCCAGAAATGCCAACCATCAGACTCTTCCAAAGGAGACGCACATGCGACACAAATGGGCAGTTTCACTCATGACCGTGGCCTTCGGCCTGGTGGTCACCGGCTACGGCATGGCCGCCGGCGGCACCATCACCCTGGGCGTGGTGGGCCCCCTCACCGGCGACCAGGCGGAAGTCGGCCAGGAGATGATCAACGCCATCAAGATGGCCACCGAGGAGTTCAACGCCTCCGGGGCCATGAAGGGCTGGACCATCAGCCTGAACATCCAGGACGACCTGGGCAATCCCAACCAGGCCGCCCTCATCGCCCAGAAGTTCGTGGACCAGGCGGTCACCGCGGTGGTGGGGCACTGGGGCTCCGGCACCACCGCCGCCGGCATCCCCATCTACCAGAAGGGGCATATCCCGGTCCTGGCGCCCACCCCCTCCAACCCGGCCCTCATCAAGCTTCCGGACCATACGTTCATCTTCCGCACCGCCGACAGCCAGGAGATGGAAGGCAAGGTCCTGGCCGACCTGTTCGTGAACAAGCTGAAGAAGAAGAAGATCGCCATCCTCTACAGCAATGACGACTGGGGCAAGTCCAACCACAAGTTCCTGGTGGAGAACCTGAACCTGCTCAAGGCGGACATCGTCTACGACAAGAGCTACACCCCGGGCAAGGACATCGACTTCCAGGCCCCGCTCACCGCCATCCAGGCCGCCAACCCCGACCTGCTGTACTTCGGCGCCTACTACAACGACTGCGCCCTGCTCACCCGCCAGGCCCGGGAGATGGGCATGAACCAGACCATCAGCGGCAGCGGGGTGGACTACTCGGACGCCCTGATCCAGCTGGGCGGCAAGGCCAGCGAAGGGATGTACCTGGACACCCTGTTCTTCCCCGAATCCCCGGACCCCAGGGACCGGGTGTTCATCAAGAACTTCACCGCCAAGTTCGGCAAGGCCCCCACCGACAACGCCTCGGAGGCCTACGAAGGGGCCAAGGTCATGCTGGAGGCCGTCCGCCAGGGGGGCACCGACCGGGAGAAGGTGCGCAATGCCCTGGAGAGCATGAACAACTTCATGGCCTTCAACCGCCCGGTGAGCTTCAGCCCCACCAACCACAACTCCTTCAATTCGCACTACATCACCCTGCAGGTGAAGAACGGCAAGTTCGTTGCCGTGCAGTAGTTTGAGCCGTTAATCTGATGTCCGGACCCCGCCCGGGGTCCGGACTCGGATTTGCAGCGGGAGGAACCATGGCCCTGACCGAACGCCACCATGCCTTCATCACCGCCCGTTTCTACCAGGAACTGCGGGACCGCTGCCCCGGCGCCTGTGCGGCCACCTTCATCCTGGCCACCCAGCGCTACGGTGAGCAGCGGGGCAGCCGCATGGCCCAGCGGGCCATCCGGGACGGGCGGGAGCTGGATTTCGCCGCCTACAAGGCCTATGGCGAATGGTCCTACACCGAGGACTATTTCGCCTGCGGCAAGCACATGGAAGTGCTGGAGCAGTCCCCGGACTACCACTACCTGGTGCATGCCTGCCCCTGGCGGGACCAGTACCAGGACATGGGCCTCATCGACGGGGCCCGCCTGTACTGCCGGCACATCGACCTGGCCATCGCCCGGGGCTTCAACCCCTCCCTCGCGTTCGAGGTGCGCAGCACCCTGCACGAGGCGGGCCGGTGCGATTTCGTGCTCAAGGACGCCCGCCTGGGGGAGAAGGGCTTCACGGTGGACCCGGAACGGACCAGGATGCCCTTCGACTATCACTGCGGGCACGTGTTCAGGACCTTCGCCGACCTGGTGGCGAGCATCCACGGGGAAACCGGCCAGGCCATCCGCGCCCGGGTCCGGGCGGCCTTCGCCGCCCAGTACGGCGAGAGCCTGGCGGCGGTCCTGGACCGCTACCGGGATACGGACTTCAACGTGCTTCCTTGACCCTGGCCGGAGCTGCGAGGGCGAAGGCCACCACCCGGCCCGCCGGTATGCGGACGACCGTGTCGGCGGTGCCGGCGGCCGCGCCGGTGCCGGCCGCGGCGCCGACGGCCCCGCCCACCAGGGCGCGCCCGCCCTGGTTCCCGTGCCCGGTGAGCGCCCCCACCAGGGCCCCGAGGGCGGCGCCGCCGCCGATGATCTCGGCGTTGCGGGTGGCCCGCTTGGCCCCGGCCACCTGGTAGGTGCCGCCCGCCACCGCATCAAGTCCGACCTGCTCCAGGCGGATCCCCAGCCCGCCGGCGCCGCCCTTGAGGCGCCCGGCCGGCTCGCTCCGGATCACCACCCCGGAGACCCTGGTGCCCTTGGCCCAGGCCACCTTGGCGCCCACCCGCACCGGCTCCGCCAGGGTCCCCTCCCAGGGGTCGCCCACATGGTCGCGCTCGGTGGTCAGCTCCTGGCCCAGGGTCACCCGCAGGGAGGTGCGCGCGGGGACCTCCAGCTCCGGGGCGGGGGCCGGAGGAACCGGGGCGGGGGGCGGCGGCGGCGCCGCAGCCGGGGGGCCGGGAGGCGGCTGCTGGGGCATGGAGGCCGGCGCCGAAGCCTGGGGCGGTCCGGCCTGGGCCGCACCGGCGTCCCGGCGCGAGCCGCAGGCGGGCGCCAGGAGCAGGAGGGACAGGCCCAGGAAGCTGGCGCCGAGAAGCGGAAAGTTGGCAGATTCCATGACATCCAACCTCAATCGATCCCCACCATGTTGGCCCGCCCGCGCCCGCCCGGGCCGCGGCCGATGCTGCGGCCCAGGGCGTGGACCTGGGTCTCGATCTTCTCCCGGGTGATGTCGGCGGTCTCGCGCAGCCCGGCCTTGCCCGGGTAGATCTGGTACAGCACCCGGTACCTGGGCGGCGTGAGGTTGGGCATCACCACGTTGGCGCCCACCTTGAGCCCGTTGGCCCGGCCCGCGCCCGGATCGATGGTGGCCAGGGCGGTGGTGGAGGGGATGTTGGTGTCAGGGCAGAGCAGGCGGGTGAGGGCCAGGGCTTTCAGGGTGGTCAGTTCGTCGTTGGGCGCCTGGCCCGTGCCCGCCTCGCGCCGGAGCTGCTCTCCCAGCTCCCCGTCCAGGGGCGTGCCCGGGCTGAGGATGAACGGGCCGATGCCGATCATGTCCATGTCGAAGTCCCGGAAGGTCCAGATGTCCGTCGCCAGGGTCGCCCAGGTCTGGCCGGGGATGCCCACCATGACCCCCGTGCCGATCTCGAAGCCGATCTCCCGCATGAGCAGCAGCTGCTGCAGGCGGTCCGAAAGGGCGGTGCCGGGCAGGGACGGGTGGATGGTGCGGTACAGCTCCGGATCGGTGGTCTCGAAGCGCAGCAGGTAGCGGTCCGCGCCCGCCTCCTTCCAGGCCCTCAGGTCCTCCTCCCGGCGTTCGCCCAGGGACAGGGTGACCGCCAGCCCGGTGCGGCGCTTGATGGTGCGGATCACGTCCACCATGAACTCCCGGGTGATGCCCGGGTCCTCCCCGGACTGCATGACCACCGTGCCGAAGCCGAACGCCTTGGCCCGCACCGCGCAGTCGATGATGTCCTGGAAGGGCAGGCGGTAGCGCTCCACCTCCGGGGCGCAGGCGGCGATGCCGCAATAGGCGCACTTGCGCACGCAGTGGTTGCCGATCTCGATCAGCCCGCGCAGGTGCACGGCCATGCCCACGTGGGCCTCCCGCACCGCGTCGGCCTGCTCCCACAAGCCCTCCAGACGGACCGGGTCGGTTTCCAGAAGCCAGGAGAGTATGTCGTCACGGTTCATGGGGCGGCTCCGGTCTTGGCCGCCTGGTACGCGGACAGGGCGGCGGGGAAGGGGCCCAGGGCCCGCTCGAAGATTCCCAGCGAGTAGGCGATGGTGAGCCCGTAGTTGGTGATGGGGACACCGGCCTCCCGGCAGCGGTGGATGCGCGAGAGCATCTCCCGGCGGTTGCCGGTGCAGTTGCCGCAGTGCACCACCAGGCGGTAGGGCGCCAGGTCGGCGGGGAAGTCCCGGCCCTGCACGTGGCTGAATTCCAGCTTGGCGCCCACGTACTGGGTGAGCCAGCGGGGGATCTTGACCCGGCCGATGTCCTCCCCCACCGGGTGATGGGTGCAGGTCTCGGCCATGAGCACCCGGTCGCCGCCCCGCAGGCCCTCGATGCCCAGGGCGCCGCGCACCTGCTCGGGGAGGTCGCCCTGGAACCGGCTCATGAGGATGGAGAAGGAGGTCATGGGCACGGACCTGGGCACGTCCGCCGACACCTTGAGGAAGGCCTGGGAGTCGGTGACCACCAGCGCCGGGGGGCGGTTGAGGCGGCCCAGGGCGCTGGCCAGCTCCCGCTCCTGCACCACCAGGGCCAGGGACTCGCCGTCCAGCAGGTCGCGGATGGCCATCACCTGGGGCAGGATCAAGCGCCCTTTGGGCGCCTCCTTGTCGATGGGCACCACCAGCACCGCCATCTCCCCGGGGGGCACCAGGTCCGCCACCAGCCGCCGGTTGTCGAAGAAGTCCGCCGGGGCCAGGTCCAGCAGGGCCTCGCGCAGGCCCAGGATGCCGGTGCCGGCCTGGGCGCTCACCGCCACCTGGCGGACTCCCTCGGGCAGCTGGGCGGGCAGGAGCCCCAGGTCCATCTTGTTGCGCACGATCAGCACCGGCACCTTGCGCCGCTGCAGCTCCTCCAGCAGCTTGGCCTCGAACTCGCCCCAGGCGCCCCGCTCGGTGATGACCAGGCCCAGGTCCACCCGGTCCAGCACCGCCCGGGTGCGGGCCATGCGCAGTTCGCCCAGGGCGCCCTCGTCGTCCACCCCGGCGGTGTCCACGAACAGCACCGGGCCCAGGGGCAGCAGCTCCATGGGCTTCTCCACCGGGTCGGTGGTGGTGCCTTTGATCGCGGAGACGATGCTCACCTCCTGGCGGGTGATGGCGTTGAGCAGGGACGACTTGCCCACGTTGCGCCGGCCGAACAGGCCGATATGCAGGCGCAAGGATTTGGGTGTGGACTGCATGGATCCTGGGCTCATGTGGGCATCTGCCTCCATCCCAGCCGGTTCACCGCCTCGGGGCTGGTGAGCTGGTCGAACTGGTCGGCGGTGACCAGGCCCGAAGCCACCGCCACGTCCTTGAGCCCCTTGCCGGTGCGCCGGGCTTCGGCGGCCAGCTCCCCGGCCCGGTGGTAGCCGACCAGGGGCAGCAGGGCGGTGGCGGCGGCGGTGCCGTTCTCCACCTGGGCCCGGCAGCGGGCCTCGTCGGCGCCGAGGCCGGCCACGCAGTGGCGGCGCAGGATGTCGCAGCCACGGGCGAGCAGGTCCAGGCTCTCCAGGAGGCAGTGGGCCACCAGCGGCATGAGCGCGTTCAATTCCAGGGAACCCATGGCCGCCGCGACGGTGAGGGCCTGGTCGTGGGCGATGGCCATGAGCGCGGCCTGGGTCACCGCCTCGGGGATCACCGGGTTCACCTTGCCCGGCATGATGGAGCTCCCGGCCTGGCGGGGCGGCAGCATCAGTTCCCCCAGCCCGGCGTCGGGGCCGCTGGAGAGCAGGCGCAGGTCGGTGCAGATCTTGATCAGGGAGGCGGCCAGGGTCTTGAGCAGGCCCGAGACCTCCACCAGGGTGTCCAGGTTCTGGGTGGCCTCCACCAGGTTCTCCGCCCGGGCCAGGCCCAGCCCGGTGATCTCCCGCAGCTCCTCCACCACCCGGAAGATGAACTCAGTGGGCGCCGCCAGCCCGGTGCCGATGGCAGTGCCGCCCAGGTTCACCACCCGCAGCCGCTCCTCGCTCTTGGCCAGGCGCCACCGGTCCCGGTTCAGGGCCTCGGCGAAGGCGCCCATGGTCCGGCCCAGGGTGGTGAGCACCGCGTCCTGGCCCTCGGTGCGGGCCACCTTGACCACGTGGCCCAGCGCCTTCTCCTGGTCCTGGAAGGCCTCCTGCAGGGCCAGCACTTTGCGCTCCAGCTCCCGCAGGCCCCAGATGGCCGCGACCCGCAGGGCGGTGGGGAAGGTGTCGTTGGTGCTCTGGTGCAGGTTCAAGTGGTCCAGGGGGGAGACCAGGCCATAACTGCCCGGGGGCCGCCCCAGCAGCTGCAGGGCCCGGTTGGCCAGCACTTCGTTCACGTTCATGTTGGTGGAGGTGCCGGCGCCCCCCTGCAGGGCGTCCACCACCACCGCCTCCGCCAGCTGCCCGTCCAGCAGCTCCCGGCAGGCCCGCTCCATGGCGTCGGCCTGGGCGGCGTCCGGGAACCAGCCCAGGGCCCGGTTGGTGCGCAGGGCCGCCAGCTTCACCGCCCCGAAGGCCCGGGCCAGGGCCGGGTGGACCGGCCGGCCCAGCAGGGGGAAGTTCTCCAGGGCCCGGGCGGTGTGGATGCCGTGCAGGGCCTGGGCAGGGACTTCCATGCCGCCCAGGGCGTCATGCTCCAGGCGCACCCCGGGGGGCGGTTGGGAGGGGTTCTGGGAGGCGGGGGCGGGCATGGTGGAGGCCTGAAGCAAGCGACGTGCCGCTCATCAACTATAGGCGCTGGAATCCAGGCCGAACAGCCGTTGGTAATTGTTGTAATGCATACGGTTAGACTGGCCACCCAGGCGGCATGAGCCCTTCCGTGGAATCCCCGCCTGGGGAGCCGCTACCCTTCCGCCGGGTTGATGTGGCCACAGGCGGCGAAGTGCGCATCTGCGATCCCTTCGTGGAGGCCCTTGCCCACGATTCCATCGTGGTGCAGATGAACCGCTTGAAGAACCGCCGGCGGACCGACCTCAGGCACTCGCGGAGAAGGACAGGGCCATCGTGGCCAAGGACAAGGCCATCGAGGATATGGGCCGGCTCCTGGCCGACCTCAAGCGGCGCCTGGGACGCCCCTGACCCGGTTGGCGGCCAGGCAAGGTCGATCCCGCCGGCCGAATCCAGGCTACCCTTGACCCCTATGGCGAAAGGACATGTCCAATGGTCGAGCCATGCGTAGACAGCGGTTTCCTGGGATCCGCCGACGGCGGCCGGCCATGAGCCGGGCCCTGGTCACCCGGCGCATCCCGGACGCGGGCCTGGACCTGTTGCGCCAGCACTGCGAAGTGATCCTGAACGAGGAGGACCGCCCGCTCACCCGGGAGGAACTCCTGCGGGGAGTCGCGGGGGTGGACGGGGTCCTCTGCCTGCTCACGGACCGCATCGACGGGGAGGTCATGGAGACGGCCAAGGCGGCCAAGGGGTTCGCCAATTTCGCCGTCGGCTTCGACAACATGGATGTGCCGGAAGCCACCCGCCGCGGGCTGCCGGTCTCCAATACCCCGGGCGTGCTCACCGACGCCACCGCCGAGATGGCCTGGTGCCTCCTGTTCGCCGTGGCCCGCCGCATCGTGGAATCCGACGCGGTCATGCGCTCCGGGCGGTGGCCCGGGTGGGGCCCGCTCCAGTTCCTGGGCGGCGACGTGACCGGCCGGACCCTCGGGGTCGTGGGCGCGGGCCGCATCGGCCAGGCCTTCGCCTTGATGTCACGGGGCTTCCGGATGCCGGTCCGGTACGCGGACGAGCGTCCCAACGAGATCCTGGAGCGGGAACTGGGGGCGCGCCGGGTCGACCTGGAAACCCTGCTGCGGGAGGCGGATTTCGTGAGCATCCACGTGCCCCTGACCCCCGCCACCCGGCACCTGATCGACACCCGGGCGCTGCGCAGCATGAAACGCACCGCCTACCTCATCAACACTTCCCGCGGCCCCGTGGTGGATGAGCAGGCCCTGGTGGAGGCGCTCCAACAGGGCGTGATCGCCGGTGCCGGGCTGGACGTCTACGAGGAAGAACCCCGCATGGCGCCGGGCCTGGCCGGGCTCGCCAACGTGGTGCTGGCGCCCCACACGGCCAGCGCGACCATCACCTCCCGGAACAACATGGCCCTCACGGCGGTCCGGAACCTCATCGCCATGATGGCCGGAGAGCGGGCACCCGACTGCCTCAATCCCCAGGTCTACGACCGGCGGCTAGCGGACACCCAAAATTGACCATCTTGACTATAATGGTCATCAGAGGTGAACCATGGACCAACGCACCTGGACCATCGCGGACGCCAAGGCGAAATTCAGTGAAGTCATCAATCGGGCCCGGACCGACGGCCCGCAGACCATCACTCGGAACGGCCACATCACGGTTGTGGTGGTCTCGGCGGAGGAGTGGGAACGCAAATCACACCGCCCCGGCAACCTGGCGGAATTCTTCGCCGGCTCCCCGCTGCGCGATTCCGGCCTTGAGGTCCAGCGGCCGGAGGGGGGACTGCGCGAGGCGGGCCTGTGAACTACCTGCTCGACACCAACGTGGTCTCGGAATGGGTGAAGGCAAGGCCCGACCCCGGCGTTGCGGCCTGGCTGGCGAACGTGGACGAGGACCGGGTGTTCCTCAGCGTCATCACCCTGGCCGAATTGAGGCATGGCGTTGAGCGGCTGGCGCATGGAGCCCGGCGGGACCGGCTCAATGACTGGCTGGGCGGGGAGTTGGCCGAGCGGTTCGAAGGGCGCATGCTGTCCATCGACGCCGGAGTCGCGGACCGCTGGGGCCGCATGGTGGCCCGGGCCCAGGCGGCCGGCAAGCCGGCAGGGCCCATGGACGCCTTCCTGGCGGCCACGGCCGAGCGGCACGGCCTCACGCTGGTGACCCGGAATGAAGCGGACTTCCGCCACCTGTGCATCCCGCTGGTCAATCCCTGGATGATTCCGGCCACCGGACCCCGGTGATCGTCGGGTCAACGGATGCCCGGTGCCGGCGGTCAGAGCCGCTCCAGCAGCCCCTTGGCCTGGTCCTCCAGGGCCATCTCCTTGACCTTGAAGTGCATCTTCTTGCCCGTGGCGGTGAAGGGCAGTTCCTCCACGAATCGGACGAACCGGGGCCGCTTGTAGTTGGCCAGCATGGGGTGGTCGGTGCAGTGGGCGCCCAGTTCCCGGGCGGTGAGGGTGGCATCCTCCCGGATGACGTAGGCCACCACCGCCTGGCCCCGCAGCGGGTCCGGCACGGAGGTGACGATGGACTCCCGGACCTTGGAATGCTGGTTGATGATCTCCTCCACCTGCACCGGGTGGATGTTCTCGCCGGCGCAGATGATCATGTCGTCCTTGCGCCCGACGATGGTGATGTAGCAGTTCTTGTCCCACACCCCCAGGTCGCCGGTGTACATGTAGCCCTTGTAGAAGGCGCGCTTGGCCTCCCGGGCATTGTTGAAGTAGGTGTACCAGGACTTGGTGGGGCACTTGATGATCACCTCGCCGGTCTCCTGGCCGTCCTTGGCCACCTGTTCATCCGGCTCAGCCCGGCGGTCCGGCAGGACCTTCACCACCACCACTTCGTCATCGGTGCATGAACGGCCGGCCGAACCGGCGTTCTCGGGCAGGTCGAAGGGGCGCAGGAAGGTGTTCCAGAAGGTTTCGGTGGTCCCGTAGCCGTTGAAGATCCGGGGCGTGAGGTGCTGGTGGTAGCGAACGCAATCTTCCTTCTCCAGGGGCGCACCCATGGTGACGATGCCCCGCAGCTTGCCCAGGTCCACTGGATGTCGCATCTGGGCCTCGCACAGCAGCTTGAGCATGGGCGGGCCGCCGATGAGGAAGGTGACGCCGTACTTCTCGGCCAGTTCCAGGCAGTGCTTCTGGTTGAAGTGCCGGAGCACCACGATCTCGCCGCCGGCGTACAGGGTGGGGTTGGGGCCCCCCGAGTGCAGGCCGCCCCGGTGGAACCAGGGGGACATGTTCATGGTCCGGTCCGTGGGGCCCAAGGGGAAATGCATGATCACGTCATGGGCCGACAGGACTTCGTTGAGGTTGTTGAGGGGAACCCCCTTGGGCAGGCCGGTGGTGCCGGAGGTATAGAGCCGCGTCACTTCGTCGTAGATGCGGCTGGGCGTCTCGATCCCCGGATCCTCCCGGGAACGGCCCTGCACGTACTCCCGGAAGGTCAGGTGGCCGTCCGGCGCGGCCTCCTGGTTCCGGATGTCCACCATGACCACCCGGCGCGGCTGGTGCTGGGCCCTGGCCAGGGCCTTGAGGGCGGTCTCCCGGATATCCGCGTCGTAGATGAACACGTCCGGCTCGCTGTCGTCGATGATCAGGGCCGTCTCGCCGGGCGACAGGCGGAAATTGATGGGGACGTTGATGGCGCCGATCTTCTGGGGGGCCAGGTAGCAGAACACGAATTCGGCGCAGTTGAGCAGCTGGTACATGACCACGCCGTTCTTGCCCACCCCGTCGGCCAGCAGGGCGTGGGCCAGGCGGTTCACCTCCCCGTTCAGCTCCTCGTAGTTCCATCGGGCCTCCCGCTGGGGGCAGGCCAGGGCCGGACGGTCGGCGAACCGGCGGACATTGCGCATGAACCCGTTCAGGAACGTGAATTCCTTCTCGAAGGTCTCCTGGAACATCGTGATGTCGTACGTATAACCCATGATCTTCACACCTCCATGGCAGTAGACCTGACGGTCCTCCGGGTCATCCGGCATGCCGGCCCACCAGGAGGCAGGCATTCTGGCCCCCGAACCCGAAGGCATTGGACATGGCCACCCGCACGTCCGCGGGCCGGGGCCGGCCCGGCACATAGTCCAGGTCGCAGTCCGGGTCGGGCGTCCGGTAGTTCAAGGTGGGCGGCACCTGGCCCTCCCGGATGGCCTGGATGCAGGCGATGAGCTCCGTGACGCCGCCGGCGCCGATCATGTGCCCGGTGGCCCCCTTGGTGGAGCTGACGGGCATCCGGTAGGCATGGTCACCGAAGACTTCCTTCAGGGCCGCGGTTTCCACCTGGTCTCCCACCCTGGTGGCGGTGCCGTGGGCGTTCACGTAGTCCACGTCGCCCGGGGCCAGTCCGGCCTTGGCCAAGGCCTGGCGCATGCAGAACACTTCCCCTTTGCCGCTGGGGTCGGGAGCCGTCACGTGGTAGGCGTCCGTGTAGCTGGCGTAGCCCAGCAGCTCGGCCTGGATGTCCGCCCCGCGGCTCCGGGCCCGGTCCAGGCCTTCCAGCACCACGGCGCCGGCCCCTTCACCGATGACGAACCCGTCCCGGTCCAGGTCGAAGGGCCGGCTGGCTGTTTTGGGATCCTCGTTGCGGGAGGAAAGGGCCCGGGCCTGGGCCAGCCCCGCCACCAGGAGAGGGCACAGGATGGACTCGGCGCCCACCGCCACCACCGCGTCCGCTTCCCCCGCCTGGAGCAGCATGGTCGCCAGGCCGACCGCATCGGCGCCGGACGAGCAGGCCGTGTTCACCGTCAGGCACGGTCCCCGCAGGCCGTGGGCCATGGCGATCCGGGCGGCGGCGATGTTGCCCAGCACCTTCGGCACGAAATGCGGGCTGACGCGCATGTCCGGGTTGGCGGTGAACTGCGCCTGGGTCCCGGTGAGCGTGGCGATGCCGCCGAAGCAGGTGCCGAGCACGATGCCGATGCGCTCCGGGGCGGCCTCCACCCGGCTCGCGGCCAGGGCCTCCGCCGCCGCGATCAGCGCGAAATGCATGAATATGTCCGTTTCCCGGACGAGCTTGGCCGGCAGGTGGTCGGTAGGGGTGAAATCCTTCACCTCGGCAGCGATCCGCACCGGCAGGCTGGAGGCCTCGAAGCGGCTGATGCAGGACGTGCCGCTCACGCCCTCCAGCAGGCTCCGCCAATAGGTGGAAACACCAATCCCGATGGGGGTGACGGCGCCCATTCCGATGATGGCAGGGATTTCTCGATTCATCATTCCGACTCCACTCATCCAGAAGTCATATCGGTGTAACAGAACTGTACGATTTGCCTACCAAGCTACCGAACCATGGGCATTTATTCAGCAAAAACCGGTTGCTGCCGGCCCGGGGGCGCTGGTTTGGTTCCTAAACCCATATTAATTAATAGATAAATCTTGAATCGCCGGGGCAGGCCTTGCATGGCCGGCCGCCCCCGGTGACAATCAGGTCAGCCTTAATCTGCACGCCTGGAAGGGCAGGATGCCCGCGTCGCGTTCGCCTCGGGGACGAGGATCCGTGGGAAGGGAAGATTCTGGGCGCCTGACGAAAGTCACAACTGGTCCTGGCCGCCCGGCCGGATCCTGGCGGCGGTGGTTAACTGATACAGCGTCTGGCAAGTCCTTTTGAAAAGACGGGGCCTGTGTTTCTCCGCCAGCTTCTGGAACCCGCTGCGCTTGTTCGTTCCTGATCCCCCGCCTTCCGGCGCTTGCCCGGGTGCGGCCCGGCCCGGCGGGATCGCTCTGAACTGGTCATCAAGGCCCCCTAGTTTCAAGGCTTACAACAGGTCGAGCCCGGGCGCGGTACCACTACTCTCGCAGTGCAGTCGCCATAGGAGAACTGGAATGTCGGACTACCGGATCAAGGAACACCCCATCCTGTCAGTGCCAGCCGAGACCACGGTCAATTTCACCTGGAAGGGCAACGCCCTCCAGGCCCGCGAGGGCGAGACCATCGCTTCCGCCCTGTTCGCCAACGGCATCCGGGTGTTCGGGCACCACCACAAGGACGGCGCGCCCCAGGGCATCTTCTGCGCCAACGGCCAGTGCGCCCAGTGCGCGGTGGTCGCCGACGGGCTGTCGGTGAAGTCCTGCATGGTGCCGGTGCAGGAAGGCATGGCCGTGCTGCCCATGGACGGCAGGGCCGCCCTGCCGGACGTGGCCGAGGAGGGCGTGCAGTTCCGGGACATCGAGACCCTGGAGGTCGAGTGCCTGATCCTGGGCGGCGGCCCCGCCGGGCTGTCCGCGGCCATCGAGCTGGCCAAGGCCGGGGTCGGGGTGCTCCTGGTGGACGACAAGGCCAGCCTGGGCGGCAAGCTGGTCCTGCAGACCCACAAGTTCTTCGGCAGCATCGAGGCCTGCCACGCCGGCACCCGGGGCATGGACATCGGCAGGAAGCTCGAGAAGGAACTGCGCGCCTACGAGAACGTGCGGATCTGGACCAACAGCAACGCCCTGGCGGTTTTCTCCGACCGCAAGGTGGGCGTCCTGCGCGACGGGCACTATTTCCTGGTGCGTCCGCACGTGCTGCTGGTGGCCACCGGCGCCCGGGAGAAGTCCCTGGTGTTCAAGGGCAACAGCCTGCCGGGGGTGTACGGCGCCGGGGCCTTCCAGACCCTGGTGAACCGGGACTTCGTGCGGCCCACGGAGCGCCTGTTCGTGGTCGGCGGGGGCAACGTGGGCCTGATCGCCTCGTACCACGCCCTGCAGGCGGGAATCGAGGTGGTGGGCCTGTGCGAGGCCCTGCCCGACTGCGGCGGCTACAAGGTGCACAAGGACAAGCTGGTGCGCATGGGCGTGCCCATCTACACCTCCCACACGGTGCTCTCCGCCAACGGCAAGGAGGAAGTGGAATCGGTCACCATCGCCCAGCTGGATCCCGGCTGGAAGCCCATCCCGGGCACCGAGCGCACCTTCAAGTGCGACACGGTGCTGGTGGCGGTGGGCCTGGAGTCGGTGAACGAGTTCACCCTCAAGGCCAGGGAGTTCGGCCTGCCGGTGTACGCCGCCGGCGACGCCGAGGAGATCGCCGAGGCCAGCGCCGCCATGTTCACCGGCAAGATCCGGGGCCTGGAGATCGCCCGGGCCCTGGGCCGGGACGTGGGCGAGGTGCCGCCGGAATGGCACCGCACCGCGGAAGTGCTCAAGTCCCGCCCCGGCGCCACCATCACCGAGGAGATCCCCGAGGACGAGAAGGGCGTGTTCCCGGTGTTCCACTGCTCCCAGGAGATCCCCTGCAACCCCTGCACCAGCATATGCCCCCAGGGCTCCATCCAGATCGAGGGCGACGACATCCTGGGGGTGCCCACCTTCAACGAGGCGGACTGCATCGCCTGCGAGCAGTGCGTGGCCGTGTGCCCGGGGCTGGCGGTGACCCTGGTGGACTACCGCAAGCAGGAAGGGGAGGCCCTGGTGTCCATCCCGTACGAATTCCCCTTCGACTCCATCGAGGTGGGCCAGACGGTGACGGTCCTGGATACCCTGGGGCAGGTGCTGGGCAACGTGCCCGTGGTCAGGACCCGGGCCCCCAAGTTCGCCGACCACGCGGTGCTGGTCAAGGTCCGCGCCCCCAAGGAGATCGCCAAGAGGATCGCCGGCATCCAGGTGCAGCAGCCCTGGGTGGGCGAGGCCATGCCGGAAACCGTCCGGCGCCTGGAGGACGACGAGATCGTGTGCCGCTGCGAGCGGGTCACCGCCGGGGAGATCCGGCGCCGGATCCGCGCCGGGGTGCGGGACATGAACGAGCTCAAGGGCGCCACCCGCGCCGGCATGGGGGCGTGCGGCGGCAAGACCTGCCCCAGCCTCATCCAGCGCCTGTTCCGGGAGGAGGGCGTGGCCTTCTCCGAGGTCACCGAACTGTCCCGCCGGCCCATCTTCATGGAGGTGCCCATGGGCGCCTTCGCCGGCATGGCGACCGGCGAGGGCCCGGTCCAGGACATTGCCAAGGCTCACGCCGTCAGCGCGTTCCAGGGAGGTCTGTGATGACCACGAAGGTCTATGACGCCATTGTCATCGGCGCGGGCAGCGTCGGCATGCCCAGTGCCATGTACCTGGCCGAGAGGGGCCTGAAGGTGCTCTGCCTGGACCAGTTCGCCTCCGCCGGCCAGGGCAGCAACAAGTGCGCCCTGGGCGGCATCCGCGCCACCCACTCGGCCCCGGCCAAGATCAAGCTCTGCCTGGACAGCCTGGACGTGTTCTCCCACTGGGAGGAGAACACCGGCTTCGAGATCGAATGGTTCCAGGGCGGCTACGTGTTCGTGGCGTACCAGCAGCATGAGGAGAAGCTGCTCAAGGACCTGCTCAAGCTCCAGAAGCGCGCCGGGCTGAACATCGACTGGCACGACCGGGACGGGCTCCTGGAGATCGCCCCCGGCCTGCGCCGGGAGGGCCTGATCGGCGGCACCTTCTCCCCCGAGGACGGCGGCGCCTCCCCCATGCGCAGCTGCCTGGCCTTCCAGCAGCGGGCCCTGCAGCTGGGCACCGAGTTCCGTTTCAACGAGCGGGTCACCAGCATCATGCGCCGCAAGGGCAAGGTGGTGGGGGTGCGCACCGACAAGGGCGGCTACGCCACCGGCATGGTCATCAACGCCGCCGGCGCCTGGGCCCGGGCCGTGGCCCAGGCGGGCGGCCTGGACGCCCCGGTGGCGCCGGACTGTCACGAAGGCGGCATCACCGAGCCGGTGGCGCCGTTCCTCGACCCCATGGTGGTGGACATCCGCCCCGCCCCCGGGTCGGCCAACTTCTACTTCTACCAGCACAAGCCCGGGCAGGTGATCTTCTGCTACACCCCCAACCCGGCCATCGTCGGCTCCGACCGGCGCGAGACCTCCGCCTTCCTGCCCATGATCGCCCGGCGCATGGTGGACCTCATGCCCAAGCTGGGGAACCTGAAGATCCGCCGCACCTGGC
>CAWFOJ010000154.1:0-10556 GCA_963816585.1 uncultured Holophagaceae bacterium
GGGGGGCGCCGGCTGGGGCGAGTCGGGGAACGTGGTGGCGGGCGCGCCGGGGGTGGCCAGGGAACTGGTGCAGGTGGTGGCGGCCTGTTCGTAGGGGGCGCGCGGGTCAGTCCGGGTAGCTGTCCAGGATCTCCCGCACCACCCGCCGGGACAGCCCGTGGTAGCCCGGCTCCGCGTGGGCGAAGATCTCCCGGGCCAGGGCGCGGGTGGCGGGGTTCTGGGCCAGGGCGCCGTAGAGGGGCCGCAGGTCCTTCATCCGCCCCACCCGGGTGAGCACCTCCCGGATGCGCCCGAAGGCGGGACGGAAGCCCGAAAGGGCGGCCAGGGTCAGCCACTCCACCAGGACTTCGTAGTTGCCGCGCCCGGTGAGGTCCAGGTTCTCCTCCAGCCAGGCGCAGCCCCCGGCCCCCAGGTCCCGGGGCAGGTGCTGGAGATAGACCAGCAGCTCGTCGGGGCCCCAGGCCGCCATCTGGGCCTCGGTGGGCCGGGCGCCCTGGTCCCAGAAGCGGGCCAGGGCGGTGAGGTCGTCCAGCCTGGCGGAGCGGAACACCGGCGCCGCCGCGGGCATCCCGGGCTGGTTCAGCCACACGTCCGCGTCCACCCGGGCCAGCACCCCGGGCAGCTGCTCTTCCACGAAGGCGCAGAACCGCTCGGTGGTGATGGACGTGAACCGGAAGCGCTGCATGTAGGCCCGCAGGAAGGCCCCGAACACCTCCCCGCCCGCCGCCTGCTCCAGGGCCGCCACCAGCCGGGCGCCCTTCTCGTACGGGATGCTGGAGAAGGCGTCGTCCGGGTCCACCCCCTCCAGGCGGGTGCGCAGCAGGGTGAGTTCGGGGCGGTCCCGGAACCGCTCCAGGGATTCCTCCAGGGCCTTTTCGCCGATGGCCCAGGCCAGGGCGCAGGCCTCCCCGCCCCGCAGGGCCCGCAGGATCTTCCGCTCGGCCCAGACCGTGAACCCCTCGTTGAGCCAGAAGTGCTCGGCGGTGGCGTTGGTCACCAGGTTGCCGGTCCAGGAATGGGCCAGCTCATGGGCCACCACGTCCACCAGGGAGCGGTCCCCCGCCAGCAGGGTGGGGGTGAGGAAGGTCATGCGCGGGTTCTCCATGCCTCCGTAAGGGAAGGACGGGGGCAGCACCAGCAGGTCGAAGCGGTCCCACTCGTACGGCCCGAACAGGCCCTCGGCGGTGGTGATGAGCTCCTCCACCCCGGCGAATTCCCAGGCGGCCCGGTCCAGGGCGGCGGGCTCGGCCCACACCCGGGAGCGCGGGCTCAGGTCCCGCCCGGCCAGCTCCCCCACCGCCAGGGCCAGCAGGTACGACGGGATGGGCTGGGGCATGCGGAAACGGAACACCCGGCTGCCCGGGATCTCCCCCGGCTCGTCGCCCAGGGGCCCCGCGGACATGACCGCGCGCAGCCCGTCGGGCACCACCACTTCCGCGTCGTAGGTGATCCGGGCGGCGGCGCTGTCCTGGCAGGGCACCAGGGTGCGGGCGTGGATGGCCTGGCACTGGCTGAACAAGAACGGGTGGCGCCCGCCCTCGGTCTGGGCCGGTTCCAGCCACTGCAGGCCCAGGGCGTCCGGGGAGGTCTCATAGGCGAGGGCCACCGCGTGGGTGCCCGGGGGCAGGTCCAGGCGCAGCCTCCGGCCCAGGACCGGCTCCTCCGGCCCCAGCAGGTACGGCACTTCCTGGGTGGTCAACGGGTTCCAGGCCCGGTGGATGGCCAGCCCCTTGGTGTCCAGGTCCAGGGCGCCGCCGGCGGGACGGGGGAACATCAGGGTCACCTCGCCCCCCAGGATCCGGCTGTCGAAGTCCACCAGCAGGCGCAGGAACCACCGGGTGGCCCGGGGCTGGGAGTCGTCGAAGTAGGAATGGGGATCGGTGCGGGCCATGGGTCCACCTCCCGTGCCCGGCCATTATCCACGAGAGATCGCGTTCCAGGCGATAATTGCGGCGGCGCCCCGGCGCCCCCCGCCCCCCCGAGGTGCCATGCTTCCGCCCGCTCCCCCAGCCCAGGTCCAGACCGCGCCCCAGGCCCGGGAGGTGGCCTTCCCGGGGTTCAGCCAGCTGCCCCTGAAAGGCACCGTTCTGAGCGCCCAGGGGCTGCCCTGGTTCGCGGTGCTGGTGGCGGATTCGGGCCCCCTGGACCGGGACTGGGTGCACCCGGCCCTGCCCGGGAGCCACCCGGGGCGCACCCTGGCCGAGTGGCTGGCGGACCAGGGCGTGGGCTCCCTGCGCTTCGACAAGCGCCTGTTCGGCAGCCGGGACTCCCGTCTGGACACCTCCCTGGACGCCCAGGCGGGGGACGTGGCCGCCGCCCTGGCGGCGGCCCGGGACCTGCCCGAGGCCAAGGGCAGGAAACTGCTCCTGGTGGGCCACGGGGAGGGGGCGCTGCTGGCCCTGCTGGCGGCCTCGAAGGCCGACGCCCTGCTGCTGCTGGCCATGCCCCCCCAGTCCATGGCCCACACCCTGGCCGCCCAGATCCAGGCCCAGCTCCCGCCGGCCACTTCGGCCCCCAACATGGGTTTCCTGGATGCGGTGTTCCAGGCCATCCGGAACCGGCGGCCCTGCCCCGCTCCCGGCCCGGAGGTCTACCCGGCCCTGGCGCGCCTGGGCAGCAGCCTCATGGCCCCCGAAACCCTGGACTTCGTGCGCGCCACCCTGGACCTGGACCCGTGGGTCCTGGCGTCCCGGACCCCCTGCCCGACGGCCCTGGCCTGGGGGGACCGGGACGTGAACGCCTGGAAGCCGGCCGTCATCCCCCCGTCCTTCCGCGGCACGGTGCTGGAGATTCCCGGCGCCAACCACCTGTTCAAGCGCGAGGACCGGCCCCGGCAGGACCTGGACGGCGCCTCGGCCCTGGCCCGCTACGGGGACGACGTGCCCCTGGCGGACCTGGGGCCGGTATCCCAGTGGCTGCGCCGGCTGCCCTGAACGTCAGAACACCACGCTGCGGGGCGACACCGCCAGGGACTCGTCCCCCTGGGCGTCCACGGCGGCCACCGCGAATTGGTCCGTGTCGGTGCCCACGTCCGGGATGACCTGGCCGTCGCACTTGGCGAAGGTGCGGGTCTGGGCCCACTGGACCGAATCCCCGCGCCGGCGGTAGATGACGACGCCGGCGGTGCGGGGGTCCTCGGGAAGGAACCAGAACAGCCTGGCGTCGGGCCCGCCGCACCCGCCCAGGCCCACGTTCTGGGGCGCCTGGGGGGCGTAGGACAGGTGCCGGAAGGCGGCGACCAGCATGCGGGTGACCCGGGCGCAGTAGCCGGCGTTGAAGAAGGCCGGGGTGTCCCCGGTGCGGCGGCTGCCCTGCGACACCACGTTCTGGCGCAGGCGGTCGTAGTTGTCCACCAGTTCGGTGACCTGCACCGCGGGGTAGCCCTCCTTCAGGAACGGGTCCTGCTCGCCGCTGAAGCCCAGGCGGTTCCGGCGCAGCATCACCAGGGCCTCGCAATCCTCCACGTAGAATTCGCCCGCGCGCTTGATGTAGCGGGCCAGGGACCGGCTGGGGCCGTCGTCCTGGTCCCCCAGCAGGTCCCGCAGCCGGCGTTCGCCCTCGCTCTCCGCCCGCGCCGGCTCGCCCGAGAACAGGCGCACGGCGGCGTCGCCCTTGACGGCGCCGGTGACGGGGGCGTTGCCCACGCACTGGGCGGCCACCATGGCCAGCACGTCGATGCCCGCCTCCTTGAACTTCTGGGCCAGGCGGACGCTGCCCAGGTTGCCCTGCTCGCCCCCGGCGGTGGCCACGAAATAGATGGCCACCGCCGGCTTTTCCGCCGCCAGCACGGTGGCCATCTCCAGCACCAGGGCCACGCCGCTGGCGTTGTCCACGGCCCCGGGAGCGTCGGAGGCCCCGTCCAGCACGTCGGCGGCGCGGCTGTCGTAGTGGGCCGCCACCACCAGCGCCTGCTTGTTCCGGGCCGGGTCGGTGCCCGGGAGCACCACCCCCAGGTTCACCAGCTCCACCGCCCGGGGCAGGTTCGGACCGGGGCCGGCCTGGAAGGCGTCGTCAAAGGGTTCCAGGCGCGAGCCGGGCAGCTGGGTGACAGCCTGGAGCTCCCCGGCCAGCCAGCGGCGGGCGGCACCGATGCCACGGGTCCCCGCCGGGTCCGAGAGGGTGTGGCGGGTGCCGAAGGAGGCCAGGCGGTCCACGGTGCGGCTCAGGCGCGCCGACTGCACCTTCCCCGCCAGGTCCCGCACCAGGGACGGGGGCTGCTCCTGGGCCGGCAGCAGGCCCGCGACGGAAAGGGCCAGGCCTAGACAGAACCAGCGCATAGGACCTCCGGATGGAGCCATCATCCCACCCCTGGTAGACTCTCAGACCTATCTTTATTCGGAGACCGCATGTTCTCACTCGAAGGCAAGACCGCCCTCGTCACCGGCGCCAGCCAGGGCATCGGCGAAGTGATCGCCCGCCAGCTGGCCAAACAGGGCGCCACGGTGGTGTGCGCTTCCCTGCCCTCCACCGAAGGCGACCTGCGGAAGGTGGTGGCCGGCATCCAGGCGGACGGGGGCAAGGCCGAGTACGTCCTGCTGGACATGCGCGACGGGGACAGCGTCCGCGCCGCCGTGAACACGGTGCTGGAGCGCTTCGGCGCCCTGCACATCCTGGTGAACAACGCCGGCATCACCAAGGACCGGCTCATGATCCAGATGAAGGAGGAAGAGTTCGAGCTGGTGCTGGACATCAACCTCAAGGGCGCCTGGCTGGCCACCCAGGCCGCCGCCCGGCCCATGATGAAGCAGCGCTGGGGGCGGATCATCAACATCGCCTCGGTGGTGGGCCAGATGGGCAACGCCGGCCAGAGCAACTACGTGGCCTCCAAGGCCGGGCTCATCGGCCTCACCAAGACCATCGCCCGGGAGCTGGCCAGCCGCAACGTCACCTGCAACGCCGTGGCGCCCGGCTACATCGCCACCGCCATGACCGAGGTGCTCAGCGACGAGGTGAAGGCCGAGTTCAACCGCCAGATCCCCCTGGGCCGCATGGGCACCCCCCTGGACGTGGCCAACGCGGTGCTGTTCCTGGCCTCGGAGGAGGCCGGCTACCTGACCGGGCAGGTGCTGTCGGTGAACGGCGGCATGCTGATGCCTTGAGACAGCTACGCATCCCGCAAAGCCCGCAGGCGGTCCATGACCGCTTCCAGGGCCGCTTCCAGCCCCGGCATCAGGGCGCTGTCCCGCATCCGGCCCAGGGTCATCTCGTTCAGCCCGCCTGGGGTGGCGGCCTCCGCCGCCAGGTCCCCGAAGGCAGCCCCGCCCTCCGCCATGCGGGCCATGGCGGCGACCATGGCCGCCAGGTAGGCGCCGGCGAACCCGGGCCGGGCGCCGCCGCCCACGCACCAGTCCTGGCCGGCCTGCAGCAGGGCGAAGAACGGCGAGAGCAGGCCGGTGGCCGCCCAGAGCCGGTTCAGCTCGTCCAAACCGGTGGTGGCCAGGGGCTCCCCCAGGCACCCCAGCACCTGGGCCAGGCCCGGGTCCTCCGGGAAATAGAGCACCGGGCCGAACCTCCGGGCGGCGCTGGGCAGAGGCAGGGCCTTGAACACCCGGACCGCCGGCCGGACCCAGGCGCCCACCCGGTCCAGGGGCAGGCCGGGAAACAGCGCCACCACCGTGTGGTCGGCCCGGAACCGCAAGCCCGGCACCACCTCCGGCGCCACCGGCGGGCGCAGGGCCAGGAACACCAGGTCGCTGCGGTCCAGGACCTCCTGGTTGTCCCCGGCCCGGGCCACGTTGGGCCAGCGCCGGGCCAGGGCCAGCGAACGGGCTTCGCCGCGGGGGGAGACGACGATGGGGGGCGGCTGGGGGGCGCCGCCGAAGCCTTCCACCATGGCGCCGGCGATCTTGCCGGTGCCGAGGAAACCCAGGCGCGGGAAGGGGGTTGGGGTCATCGGCGGATCCTGTCGGTCAAAGGTAGTGATCATACTGCCTGCCGGCGCGGCTAATCGTCCAGCACTCCGCGGCGCCGGGCGTCCGACCACTGGAGTTCCACCTGGGCCCCCGGCGGCGCTTGGGCGGAGCGGCTGAGCGGCCGCCCATCCCGGTCCCGCACCAGCACGAAGCCCCGTTCCAGGGGGCCGCCGGGGTCCATGGCCTGAAGGCGCGCGCCCAGCAGGTCCAGACGGTGGGACCGGCGCGCCAGGGCCGCCGCCAGGGCCGGCGCCAGGCGCCGCCGGGCCTCCCCCAGGCGCGGCTGCGCCTCCCGGCCGAAACCCAGGGCGGCGTGGCCCAGGCGCTGGACCAGCAGCCCCAGGCGCCCGCCGCCCTGGTCCAGGCGCCGCTGGGGATGGGCCAGGTGCAGGCGGTGGGTGAGGACGCGCAGGCGTTCCAGGGGCGCGCCCGCCGCGGCGCAGCGCCCCAGGCGGTGGCGCAGCGCCCCCAGGCGCTCGCCGCCCCTGGCCAGGCGCTCGGGCACGGCGTGCATGCCCCGGCTGTCGGTGAGGAGGTTGAGGGTGCTCTCCAGGCCCTGAAGCCTCCAGGCCATGCGCGCCGCCAGGGCGTCCTGGCGCCGGCGCAGCTCGCTCTGCAGCTGGGCCCGGTCCGGGGAGGCCAGTTCCGCCGCCTGGCTGGGGGTGGCGGCGCGCCGGTCGGCGGCCAGGTCCACCAGGGTGGTGTCGATCTCGTGCCCCACCCCGGTGACCACCGGCAGGCGGCACTGGGCCACCGCCTTCACCAGGGCCGGGTCGTTGTAGGCCCACAGGTCCTCCAGGCTGCCTCCGCCCCGCACCAGCAGGACCACGTCGCAGTCCCAGAACGGGTCCTGGATCTCCTGCAGGGCCATCAGGTTCTCCGGCACCGCCCGGTCCCCCTGGGCCGCGGCCGGGGCGATGAGCAGGTGCACCCCCGGAGCCCGCCGCCCGGTGACCTGCACCACGTCCCGCAGGGCCGCCCCGCCCAGGGCCGCCACCACGCCGATGCGGCGGGGCAACCGGGGCAGCGGCCGCCTGGGACGGTCGAACCAGCCCTGGCCCCGCAGCTCCGCCTCCAGTTGGCGCAGCCGGGCCTGCAGATCCCCCAACCCGGCCGGCTGGCAGTGGGTGACCGCCAGGGTGAGGCTGCCCCCCGCCACGTACAGGTTGAGGGAACCTTTCACCTGCACCCGCTCCCCGTCCCGGGGCGCGTGCCCCAGCAGGCGCTGCTGGCTGGCCCACACGGCGCACTGGAGGGCCGCGCCCTCCTCCTTGAGGGTGAAATACCAGTGCCGGCCCGAGCCCCGGAAATTGGAGACCTCCCCCACCACCCACAGGTTGGCGAAGGGCGGTTCCACCCGCGCCTTCACCTGCTCCAGCAGGCGCTTGACCGATATGGGCGCGTCCATCACGGCTCGCCGGCCACGTGCGCCAGGGCCTCCCAAAGCTGCTCCACGTGGGTGCGCTCGGTGGCCTCGCTGCCGATGGAGACCCGGATCATCTGGGCGCCCTTGAGCACCGCCGGGGTCAGGTAGAACCGCCCGCCCTTGTTGATGCGGTCGACGATGGCCAGGTTGTGCCGGCGCAGCTGGTCCTCCCCCTGGAGCCGCGGCGGGCAGTGCCGGATGCACACGGTCTGCAGGGGCACCGGCGCCAGCCGCTCCCAGTGCGGCGCCCCGTCCACCTGGGCCATGAACCACTGGGCGTGGCGCATGTCCCGGCGCATGCGCGCCTGCAGCCCCTCGACCCCCTGGTCCCGGATCACGAACCACAGTTTGAGGGCCCGGAACCGCCGGCCCAGGGGGATGCCCCAGTCCCGCAGGTTCTTCACCTCGGCGTCGTGCTCGGTGCGCAGGTAGCTGGGGTTGGTGCTCATGACCCGGATCAGGTGCTCCGGGTCCCGGACGAAGTAGGCGCTCAGGTCGAACCCGGTGCCCAGCCACTTGTGCGGGTTCACGACGACGGAATCGGCCGCCTCGATGCCGTCCCACATCCACCGGCACTCGGGGCAGATCATGGCCGACCCGGCCAGGGCCGCGTCCACGTGCAGCCACAGGCCGTAGCGCCGGGCCAGTCCGGCCATGCCCCGCACCGGGTCCAGGGCGGTGGTGGCGGTGGTGCCCACCGCGGCCACCAGGGCGCAGGGCTTCCGGCCCGCCGCCAGGTCCGCCTCGATGGCCGCCTCCAGGAGGTCCAGGCGCAGGGCGTGCTCGCCGTCCGTGGCGACGAGGCGCAGGTTGTCCTTGCCGAACCCCGCCAGCAGGGCGTCCTTGCCCACGGAGCTGTGGGCCTGGTCGGAGGCGTACACCACCATGGGCGCTGCCTCCGCCTGCAGCCCGCCCCGGTTCTGGCCGAAGCCGCCCGTGCGTTCCCGCGCGCAGAGCAGCGCCACGAAGGTGGAGACGCTGGCGCTGTCCTGGATCACGCCGCTGAACGCCTCGCCCAGGCCCAGCATCTGCCGCAGCCAGTCCATGACCACCTCTTCCAGCTCGGTGGCCGCGGGGCTGGTCTGCCAGCTCATGGCCTGGGCCCCCAGCCCGCTGCCCACCAGGTCCGCCAGCACCGAGGCCAGGTCGGCGTTGGCCGGGAAATAGGCGAAAAAGCCCGGGTGGGTCCAATGGGTGATGCCCGGGAGCACCACCTGGTCAAGGTCCTGGAGGATCCCCTCCAGCCCCGCCCCCCGGACGGGAGGCTGCGCCGGGAGCAGGCGCTTCACCGCCCCGGGCTGCAGGGGGCTCATGACGGGAAGGTCTTCCAGATGGTCGCGGTAGCTGGCGACCCACTCCACCAGCTGATGTCCAAGGCGCCGGAATTCTTTGCTGTCCATTCTGCTATTCAACACCCGGGGGATCGCCGGTGGCCACCGGAATCTGGCCTAGAATGAGTCCGGAGAACGACCGCCATGGACGACCCGCCCCTGGAGCCGCTGGAGCAACGAGTGCTGGGGGTCCTGCTGGAAAAGGAGCTGTCCACGCCGGAATACTACCCCCTCACCCTCAATGCCCTGGTGAACGGCTGCAACCAGTCCAGCAACCGGGACCCGGTCATGCAGGTGGGCGAGGCGGCCGCGCAGGAGGCTTTGGAGCGCCTGCGGGACGCACGCCTGGCGGGCATCGTGCAGGGGGCCGGGACCCGGGTCGTCAAGTACTCCCAGCGCCTCGCCGAGGGCCGCGGCCTGTCGGTGCAGGAGGCGGCCCTGCTGGCGGAACTGCTGCTGCGCGGCCCCCAGACTCCCGGGGAGCTGCGCGCACGCTGCACCCGCATGTACCCCTTCCAGGACCTGGGCGAGGTGGAGGCGGCCCTGGAGCTGCTGGTCCAGGGGGAGCCGCCCCTGGCGGTGAAGCTGCCCCGGGCCCCGGGCATGAAGGAATCCCGGTACGCCCAGCTGCTGGGGGGCCCGGTGGAGGCCGGACCGGCCCCGGTCCAGCCACCGGCGCCGGGCCTGGCGGCGCGGGTGGCGGCCCTGGAGGAGCAGCTGGCACGGCTGCAGGAGGCCTTCGAGGCCTTCAGGCGCCAGTTCGAGTGATCAGAACCCCGGCCCCCGGGCGGTGATGGCCCAGAGCGCCTCCACCCGGTCGCCCCGGAAGCCCACGTACCAGTCGTGCAGGTTCACGGTGGGATCGCAGTGGCCGGGGATCAGGCGCACCTTTTCGCCGATCTCCAGGGCGCACCCGTCCCCGTGCAGGACCAGGGTGCCGTGCTCGTCCGAAACACCCGCATACTCCACGCCCGCCCGCCCCGCCACCAGGGGCAGGCCCGAATCCACGCTCACCGCCTTCAGGCCCGCGTCCAGCACCGCCCGCTCCTTGGCCGGGTGGCTCATGACCGTGGCCAGAACGAACAGGCTGTGCTCGAACTCGGACACGAAGGCGCCGGCGGCGTCCAGGTTGCGGCCGTAGTCCGCGTCCATGAAGATGTACGAGCCCGCCTGCAGCTCGTTGTAGACCCCGCTGGCGCCCTCGAAGGGATAGGTGCCGGTGCCCGCCCCCGAGACCCGTTCGCAGGGCAGCCCGTGGCGCTCCAGCAGGGCCGTGGTGTGCTTCACCAGCTTCACCGCCTTGTCGATGGCCTCCCGGCGCCGGGCGAACTCCCGCAGGTGCTGGGCGCCCCCGTGGTAGGCCTGCAGCCCGGCGAAGCGCAGGCCCGGAGCGCCGTCGATGAGCTGGGCCAGCTGCAGCGCCGGCTCGCCGGGGGGCACGCCGCAGCGGTTGGCGCCCACGTTGATCTCCACCAGGACCGGCAGGGTCACCCCCAGGCGGCTGGCCGCGTCGCTCAGCTGCTCCACGTTGCCGGCGTCGTCCACGCAGACCCCCACCCAGGCTTCCTTGGCCAGCGCCGCCAGCCGGGCGATCTTAGAGGGGCCGACGACCTCGTTGCTCACCAGCACGTTGGAAACCCCGCCGTCGACCATGGCCTCGGCCTCGCCCACCTTCTGGCAGCAGACCCCCACCGCGCCGCTCTCCATCTGGCGGAGGGCGATCACGGGGCACTTGTGGCTCTTGGCGTGGGGCCGCAGGCGCAGCCCAGGCGCGAGCCCGCCCCGGCCGCGGGCCAGGTCGCGCTCGAAGGCGTCCAGGTCCAGGAGCAGGGCGCGGCGTTTCCACCTGGGCCAGGACATGCCGGTTTCCTGCTGGGAGGGCCGGTT
>CAWFOJ010000155.1:0-11964 GCA_963816585.1 uncultured Holophagaceae bacterium
GGGTATAAACAAAATGGTATGCCCCGCCGCCGCCCCGGACAATTTTTTCTACCGTTCACAGGTTCTTGTTGAGGAAGTCCCAGATGGCCTGGTGCATGGCCCAGAGATGCTGGGGAGCCTGGGGGGTGTGGCCCGATCCGGGCAGGAGGACGAGGGGAGCCCCGAGCCCCGCTTTCTGGAGCGCGTCCAGGAACCGGACAGCGTGCAGGGGGTGGACGTTCAGGTCCAGGGTGCCCTGGATCAGCAGGACCTTGCCGGAGAGGGCGGCGGCGGCTCCCAGGGGCGAGGAGGCCTGGTACCCGGCGGCGTTCTCCTCCGGCAGGCCCAGGTAGCGCTCGGTGTACAGGCTGTCGTAGTTGCGCCAGTCCACCACCGGGGCCCCCAGGATGCCCAGTTTCCAGGCCTTGGCGTGGGTGAGGGCGTAGGCGGCCAGGAAGCCCCCGTAGCTGTACCCGCACAGGGCCACCCGGCCCATGTCCGCCCAGCCCTGGGCCTTGAGCCATTGCAGGCCGTCCAGCTGGTCCTGGAGTTCCTGGGCCCCCAGGTTGCGGTAGATGCCCTGGGCGCTCACCGCGCCCTTGGCGGAAGCGCTGCGGTTGTCGCAGATCCAGGTGGCGATGCCCTGCTGGGCGAGAAACTGGTACCACAGGATGGCCGGGGCGTAGGCGTTGCGCACCAGGGGCATGCCTGGGCCGCCGGTACACGCAGTGGAACACCGGGTAGCGCCGGGCCGGGTTGAAGCCCACCGGCAGGATCAGCATGGATTCCAGCGGCGTGCCGTCCCGGGCGGGCACCTGCTGGAACGTGACCCGGCCGCGGCGCAGGGCCCGGTAGGCGGCCGTCGGCCGGCTCTGGTACTGGCGCAGGACCCTCCCCTCCAGGGTCACCACCAGGTGCTGGGGGGGAGTGTCCACGTCGCTCCAGCGGTCCAGGTAGACGGTGAAGTCCCCGTTGAACGTCAGGGAATGGGTGCCCGGGCGCTCGGTCAGGCGCCGGAAATGCAGGTCGGCCCCCTCCAGGTCGGTGCTGTAGGCGTCCAGGCCGATGGCATTGCGCTGGGTGGCCTCGAAATACACCTTTTCAGCCTTCGCATCCACCCCCAGCACCCGGCGCACGTCCCAGGCCCCGGCGGTGATCGGGCCCCTGACCCGGCCCAGGGCGTCGTACCGGTACAGGTGCTGGTAGCCGCTGCGGGCCGACCGCCAGAGGAAGCCACCATCCTGGAGGAACACCGGGAGTGGCAGCCGATCGATCCACCAGCCGCGGCTCTCCTCCCGCACCAGGGACTGCCCCTTGTCCCCTTGGAACCGCACGCACTCCAGCCAAGTCTGGGTGCGGTTCTGGTAATTGGCCACGAGCCGGCCGTTGGGATCCCATCCCACGGCTACAATGATTGTCTCATCATTGGGGTAGGGATCTTCCATCCAGGTGATGCGGCCGTCCAGGTCCACCACCCCCAGCTGGGCCACCGGGTTGGGCTCCCCCGGGCGGGGATAGGGCTGGAAGAAGGTGGGGGCCGGCTGGGCCCGGTCGTCCTGGATGGCGATGCGGGTGACGTCGGTCTCATCCAGGCTGATGAAGGCGATGCGCCGGGAGTCCGGATCCCACCAGAACCCCTTGGGCCCTTCGCCGGAAAAGACCTCCTCCTGGTAGACCCAGTCCAGGCGGCCGTTCAAGTGGTTCACCCCGCCTCCGGTGGTGAGCCGGGTCTCCCGGCCGGTGGCCAGGTCCGCCACGTACAGGTCGTTGCCCTGCAGGTAGGCCACCAGGGCGCCGTTGGGGCTGAAGGTGGGGGCCTCCTTGAGGCCCGGGGAGCTTGCCGCCAGCCGGGCGCTGACCCGGCCCGGATCCACCAGGTACAAATCCTGGCCTCCGGCCACCAGGAACGCGTCGCCGGCCGGGTTCCAGGTGAAGGGCGCGCGCCAGGCGGCGGCGGCGCTCTTCTCGTCCAGCCCCGCCCCCACCAGGGCGGCCATGAACTGGGCCTGGTTCATCCAGGGGCGGGTTTCCCACCCGGGCGCGGCCAGGCGGGCAAGACCCTTGGCCTGGTCCCGCTCCTGCCACTCTTCCACCATGGAGCCGTCCGCCCGCCACCGGAGGGTGACGCCCGGCTGGTCCAAATAGGCCACCTTCCGTGCCGGGTGGAACAGGCTCTCCACCGTCAGGTCGCCGGTGCCCTGGGCGGCGCAGCCCAGGCCCATGAGCAGGCCGGCCAGGAGCCGTAGGAACAAGGAGGAACGTCGCATGGGGGCTCCAGGGAATAACCGTTCAAGAAGGCAGGCAACTCCATTATTATCCATCCAGTGCCTACCGCCTCTGGCTGTGCCACCGGACGAACCTGGCCATGTAGCCGGTGACCACATCTTCTTCCGGAACCCGCACGGCTTGCACGAAAGCGGTCAGGTAGCCCCGAACGTTCACCGGGGCCAGGGGCAGGCCCTGGAAGTCCTCCTGCTCCAGCGCGGCCAGGTACTCCGGGCGCACGTGGGTCTCGGCGGCCACCTGGTCCAGGGTCATGCCGGCGGCCTCCCGGGCCCGCCCCAGGACCGTGCGTGGCGCCGCCGGCGGGCGGTCCGGCTCCCCGGTCCGGGCCGGGAGCGGGGCCGGCTGGGCTCGGGCCTTCCCGCACAGGAGCGCGTAGGCCGCCTCGATCTCCTCCAGCACTTCGCGCCGGGCGTCCACGGCGAACTCGTCCATGGCCGGCGCCGTGAACACCGCCAGGTCCTTGGCGTAGATGCGCTTCAGGAGATGGTAGGAGCGGGTGATCTCGTCCAGGGTGGCGTCCGGGCCCACTTCCAGGGTGCGCCGGCTCCGGGCCTCGTCCAGGGGTTCCATGGCTAGCCTGCCACGCGCTTGAGGATGCTGTCCAGGAGGCTTTCCATGGCGTGGTGCAGGATGTAGGGCGGTTCGCCGCCGGCGGCCGGGTGCTCCTGCCCGAACCGCTGCCAGAGGTCCTTGTCGTAGCGGATGTAGCCCGCCAGGTTGCCGTCGATGTGGAAGTACTTGGCCGCCGCGCTCTTCACCGCCAGGCCCAGCTCCACCTGGCTGTACTCCCGCACCTGGTTCAGGACCAGGTGCAGGTACAGGCGGTCCCGCTCCCGGTCCATGGCCTGGGAGAATTCCTCGGACAGGCCGCGCAGGTGCTGGGTGAATTCGCGCACGTTGGTGATCCCGAGCTCGGACCGGTGGTTCCAGATCTTCCGCCCGCGCTCCCGCAGTCCGGTCCAGGACATCACGTTGGCCAGCTGCCGCTGCTTGAGGTTCTTGAGGAACAAGTAGAAATTCTCGATGGCGAGCGCGTCCGGCACGATCACGCCCACCTGCACCTCCGCCAGCAGGAACGTGTCCAGGGTGTCGTACGTGGTGCCGGCCCCCAGGTCCAGCACCACGTGGTCGCAGGGCAGCTGGCGCAGGTGCCGGAAGAACTTCTGCTTCTGCGCCCAGGTGATGTTGTCGGTGCTGGCGGCGTTGAAGTTGCCCGGCACCAGGCGCAGGCCCGGGGTGGCGGTGTCGAGGATCAGGTCCTCCAGGGGCAGCCGTTCCTCGAAGAACTGGGTCAGGGAGGTGGGAGGCTTGCGCAGGCCGCAGTACGTGTGCTGGTTGGGACCGCCGAAGTCCGCGTCCACCAGCACCACGTCGCTGCCCCGCTCCGCCAGCCCCACGGCCAAGCCGTTGGCGACCAGGCTTTTGCCCGTGCCGCCCTTGCCGCCGCCCACTGCCCAGATGCGCATTCGAGACCGGAAGAAAAAACGAATCAATTATCTATTGCCCGCTGGGACTGTCAACGGAAGCGCCGTCCGCCGCGGCCCGGGAGTTCAATCAGGCAAGTGTTCACGGGTCAGGTTCCGGCTTCCGGCGGCCGTGACCAGCACGTCGTCCTCGATGCGGATGCCGCCCATGGCGCTCAGGTCCTCGATGAGTTTCCAGTTGAAGCGCCGGGAATGTTCCGGGTCCCGGAACGGGCGCAGGAGCATGGGGATGAAGTAGCACCCCGGTTCGATGGTGACCACCATGCCGGGCTCCAGGACGCGGGTGGTGCGCAGGGTCGGATGCAGGGGCGGGGGCGGCGCGGTGCCGCCGCCGGGGCCCGCCAGCTTGCCGGCCACGTCGTGCACCTGGATGCCCAGCAGGTGGCCGAGTCCGTGGGGATAGAAGGGGCGGGTGAGCCCCAGGGCCACCGCCTCGTCGGGCTCCGCGTCCAGGATCCCGTGTTCCTTCAGCAGGGCCGCCAGCATCAGGTGGGAGCGGTGGTGCAGGTCGCCGAACGGCAGCCCCGGGGCCACCGCGGCGGCCAGCACTTTCTGGTTGCGCTCCATGCCCGCCACCAGGGCCTGGAACCTGGGGTCGCACTGGGGGGAGGGCGTGGTGCGGGTGATGTCCGAGGGGTAGCCCTGGCAGCGGGCCCCGCAGTCCAGGAGCAGGGTCCGGCCGTGCCGGGCCTCCCGCTTGTTCTCGTAGTGCAGGGTGGCTCCCTTCTCGTCCAGGGCGACGATGCTGGGGAAGGACAGCTCGTGCTCCTGGCAGCCGACCGCCTGCAGGAAGGCGTGGTGGATTTCCAGTTCCGAGGCGCCTTCCAGGAAGGCCCGGCGCCCGGCCAGGTGCCCGCGGACGCCGCGCCGGGTGGCCTCCTCCAGGCAGGCCACTTCGTAGGGGGTCTTGAAGCTGCGTCCCCAGTCCAGGTAGGCGGTGAGCTCCGGGGGATTGGATTCCAGCCCTGCCGCCAGGGCCCGGTCGGTCTCGTTGCCGATGTAGGCGGCCCGGGGCGGGCGGCCGACCTCCGCCCACACCGCGTCCAGGGTCGGCGCCTCGACCACCCGGAACCCGGCCAGCCAGTAGGGCGTCCCCAGGGGCAGCTGCTCGTACCAGAAGTCCTCCGGAGCGTAGCGCACCAGCAGCGGCTGCCGGCCCGGCTCCAGTTTCAGGGCGTGGTGCGGCCCCGTGAGCGGGCAATGGTGGCGGAAATGGGGCACCGCGTGGAAGGGCGCGTCCGCGTCGTCGGCGAAATAGGTGTGGGGCATGCCGCTGGAGATCACCAGCGCGTCGAACCGGTTGGCGGCCAGGGCGCTCTCCAGGTGCGCCAGGCGCGTGTCAAGGTGCTGGCGGAACAGGTCGGCTAGGGACATGGGGGCTCCCGGTGACAGGGTTGCACGCCCCGATGATACAGCCTCTAAAGAAAGTGCAAGGGCTTGACCTCCGGAGCGAAGCCGTGCGCCACGGCCTTTTCGAAGAACAGGGCCAGGCTCTCCCGTTCCCCCTCCCCGAGGCTGTAGGAGATGTTCTCGGTGAGGTATTCCTGGAGCTCCGGCTTGGTCCAGCCGATGACGCGCCAGGCCTCGTCCACCATGTCGGCCAGGTGCTGCTTGCCCATCTCCAGGCTCTTGTGGAAGAACGGACCGACGCCTCCGGGCACCGCCAGGGCCGGCGCGTCCTCCCGCACCGTCCACAGGGCGAACACGAAGGGCAGCCCGGTCCAGGCGTGCCATTCCTCCGCCAGGTCCAGCACCAGCAGCCCCTCCCGCCGGGCCCGCATGGCCACGTCCCCGATCAGCAGGGCGGCGTCGCAGCGCTCCAGCATGGCGGCCTGGTCCGGAGCCATGTCCACCGCCTCGGGACGGTTGCCGTAGCGCTCCCGCAGCAGGATCTGGCTGAGTACCACCGAGGTGCGGGAGGAGGTGTCCAGGGCCAGGGTGCGCACCTCTTCCGGCGGCACCTTGGACAGCAGGATCACCGAGCGCACCCGCTTGGGCGAGGCGATGCACAGCCCCGGCACGATCTTCAGCCCCGGGATGCGCAGGTACCTCGATGGAGCTGATCAGGCCGGCGTCCACCTCGCCCTGGCGCAGGCGGTCGGCGCACAGGGCCGGAACCTGGAACTTCAGCTGGAAATGCTCGAATCCCAGCCCGTGCTTGAATCCGTAATTCAGGGGTGCGGCATTGAGGTAGTCGATGATGGAGATGCGGAAAACGGGTGATGTTGGCATCGGCAAATTTTAACCGGCCCATCCTTCAGCGGAATGACTATTACGGGTCCTTGAACCAGGCATCGACGGGTTTCCGCCTGAAACCCGAACCAGGCAAGGGAATGACCCGGAGGCTCCATTCACCCGACGGGTGAGGGTCGAGGATGGACGATTGTTTGAGATCGACCGGGTGAAGGTGGAGATTGGCGGACCCGTCTCCACCGATGGCTTGAGTCAGGTTTAGACTCATGTCATGGATCTGAACGAGCTGAGGCAGGAACTGGCGAGCCTGGAGGCGCTCATGGCCCAGGCGAGCCAGGACCCGGGGAGCTTCCCTTCGGCCCGGGCCCTGGCGGCCGCAGCCGGACTGGAGGCTCCGGCCCTGGAGCACCTGTTCCTGGAGCACGCCCACCTGGGCGCCGGGGCCTTCCTGCGCCGCGCCCGGATCCAGGCCGCCTGCCGCCGCCTGCTGGGGGCCTCCGCACCCGCCTGGGAGGCGGGGCGGGCCTGCGGCTTCAGCAGCCACGCAGCATTCCGGGCCCAGTTCCAGGCCGCCACCGGCACCCTCCCTGATGAGTACCAGGCCCTGGGCCGGGCCGGGGCGGCCAACCGGTTCACCCTGGCCCTGCCCGGGAACTACCGGGCCGAGGACATCCTGGCCTACCACGGACGGGATCCCCTCAGCCTGTCCGAGCGGGTCGAGGGAACCACCCTGGTGAAGGCCATGGCCATGGCAGGCGGCCCGGCGGTGCTGGAACTGGCCTTCCGGCCCGGCGCGGCGGACTGCCGGCTGCTGGCTCCGGCGTCGCCGGGGCCGGGCTTCCTGGGCGAGGTGCACCGGCGGGCGGTGCGGATGCTGGGGCTGGGGCAGGACCCCGGCCCCTTCGAGCGTTTCGTGTCGAGGCTCGACCTGCGCCCGCTGGTGGCGCCGCGCCGGGGGCTGCGCATCCCGCTCACCGCCGACGTGTGGGAGAGCCTGGTCTGGGCCATCCTGGGCCAGCAGGTGAACCTGGCCTTCGCCTGCAGCCTGCGCCGGCAGCTCACGGAGCTGTGCGGCGCCGCCACCGGCACGGCGCTGAGGGCCCATCCTTCCCCCCGGGCGGTGGCCGCCCTGGAGCCGGCCGACCTGACCCGGCTGCAGTTCTCCAGGTCCAAGGCCGAGTACATCATCGGCCTGGCCCGCAAGGTGGCGGACGGCAGCCTGCCCCTGGAGCGGCTCCCGGACGGGCCCGCCACCGCGGCGGCCTGGCGCCTGGAGGCGGAGCGGGGCGTGGGCCCCTGGACCACCCACTACGTGCTCATGCGCGGCTGCGGGTTCGGGGATTGCGTGCCCCTGGGCGACGCCGGGCTGACCCTGGCCCTGCAGCGGCACTACCGGCTGGACCACCGCCCATCGGTGAAGGAGACCGCCGCCTTCATGGCCCCCTTCGCCCCCCACCGCAGCCTGGCCACTTTCCACCTGTGGGCCAGCCTCAAGGGAGCCCCCGCATGAAACCCTGGCTGCACCTCCTGGACAGTCCCTGCGGCCCCCTGGAGGCGGCCGCCGAGCCCGGCGGGGCCCTGGTCTTCCTGGGCTTCGGCGGCGCCGACACCCGCAGCCGCCAGCCGCGCTACCTCGAGGAAGGCTTCGGCCTGGCCCGGGACCCGGGCGTGCTGGAACCGGCGCGCCGGCAGCTGGAAGCCTATTTCCGGCGCGAACTGCGGGAGTTCCGCCTGCCCCTGTCCCTGCGCGGGACCCCCTTCCAGCTGCGGGTGTGGGCCGAACTGCTGAAGATCCCCTACGGCCGCACCATCAGCTACGGAGAACTGGCCCGGCGCCTGGGCGACCCCAACCTGACCCGTGCCGTGGGCACCGCCAACGGCGCCAACCCGGTCTCCATCATCGTGCCCTGCCACCGGGTGATCGGGACGGACGGGAGCCTGGTGGGGTACGGGGGAGGGCTGGAGAACAAGAAGCGGTTGCTGGACCTGGAACGGCCGGCCGCGGAACGGGGGTTGTTCGACTGAGCCGGCTACAAGGGCCGGCCGGCCCCGGTGTCGACGGTCGCTTCCGGGGCCGGGCTGGCTCCGGAAAATCTTGATGTCTCCAACAACACCCCGGGCTCCTGCCAGGCGTAACGCCAAGCGGCCACCAGGGTGCCGTCGGCCGCCGGGATCTCCCGGCGCTCCACCGGTGTCCCCCCCAGCCGCTCGTAGTAGCCTCGGCTGCGCAGGTTGCGCTCGAAGCACCAGAGGTGCACAGGGATCCCGGGCCAACGGGCCAGGGCCGCCTCCGCCAAGGCGTGGACCAGCCGGGTGCCGATGCCCTGGCCCCGCCTGCCGGGGAGCACGTGCAGGTTGTCCAGGAGGGTGCCCCAGCGGGGGTCGGAATCGCCCTCGCCGTTGATGAATCCCGACGGCGTGCCCAACTCGAGGGCCAGCAGGCCGATCCGGCCGGTTGCGGGGCAGTCCCAGGCGGCGCGCCAGTACGCCAGGCGCTCCGCGAAGACCTCGTCGTCGAGGTAGGCGTCGCCCAGGATGCCGCGGTAGCTGTCCCGCCAACTGTGGGCCTGGATCAGGGCGATGGCTTCCAGGTCGGACTCCTGGATGGGGCGCAGGGTGAGCAAGGCGGTCCTCCCACCGACAGAATGAGCCGGCGGGCGGGAAGGTTCCAGGCTGGCTTCCTCAGCCGCGCCTCAGCAGCGCAACGCATTCCACGTGGCGCGTCAGCGGGAACAGGTCCGCCGCCGCCAGCCCCTCCACCTGCCACGCCGGCGCCAGCCGCCGCAGGTCCCGGCAGAACGCCGCCCCGTCGCAGCCCACCAGCACCATCCCCCGGGCCCGGGCGGCGAGCAGTTTTTCGCACAATTCCGGCGCCAGCCCGGCCCGGGGCGGGTCCAGCAGGACCAGGTCCTCCGCCCCGCCCAGCCCTTCCGGCACCCAGGCCGCCACATCGGCAGCCAGGCACTCGGCCCCGAGCCCCAAGGCCTCCAGGTTGGCCCGGGCCCACTGCACTGCCGGCTCGTCGTTCTCCACCAGCACCCGCCGGCGGAACTGCGGGCCCAGGAGGGCGGAAAAGAACCCCACTCCCCCATACAAGTCGTACAGGCAGTCCCCGCCCAGCCCCCAGCCGGCCAGGATCGTCCCGAAGGCCTCCCAGGCCCACGGGGGGCACACCTGGAAGAACCCGCCGGCCCGGTGCCTGAGCACCACCGCCCCCAGGCGGTGCTCCACCGGGTCTCCGCACGCTTTCCAGCCGTCCGGCTCCAGCCGCCAGGTCCGCCCCGACTCGGACGCGGCGAACACGGCTCCGGGCGGGGTGCCGGTGACCAGCTCCCACCGCTGGGGCCGGGTGGGAAGCAGCCGGGCCGCCAAAGCCTCCCCCAGCCGGGGCAGGGCCCGGGACAGGGCCGGGTCCGCCGCCGGGCAGGCCTGGACCGGCACCAGGGCATGGCTCTCCCGGCGGTGGAAGCCCAGCTCCCGGCCGTCCCAGTGCACCTGGACGCGGTGCCGGCGCGCGCTCTCCGGGGCCGCCAGCCAGCGCCAGGAGGGCGCCCCGGGCAGTTGGCGGGCCAGCAGGTCCTCCACCATGAGGCGCTTCAGGTCTCCGGCCCGGGGGCCCGCCTCCCACAGGTCGCAGCCTCCGCACTCGGCTGCAACCGGGCAGCCGGACGGGACCCGGCGGGGATCCCGGCGCGCCCAGGACACCACCCGGCCTTCCCCGTGGCGGGCCTTCCAGTGGACCGACGCGGTCACCTCTTCGCCCGGGAACAACGCCAGGGGAGCCGACACCAGGATCAGCCGGCCATCCTCCGCCCGGCCCACTCCCATCCCGCCCCAGGCCAGGCGCTCCACCCGGCCCCGCCATTCCTCCGCGTCCCGGGCCGGTCTCCGGTAAAATGAAGCCCCGATCCCTTCCCCCACCGAGTGTCCTTTGCGCTTCACGGTCGCCGTCCCCCCCATGCACCGTAACAGTCTCTGCGGCCGCCTGCGCCTGGAGGTGGAGAAAGTTCTGGAATGGGCCGAGGCGGGCCCCGCCGACGTGGTCCTGGGCCTGGCCGGGGAGGGGCGTCTGGCCGGCTGTGCCGCCTGGCCGGGCCCGGAGGGAGCCGCGGCCCTCATCCACGCAGGCTTCGAGCGCCTGGTGGACCGCCGGAACATGGAGCGGCTCAACGAGGTGGGCCGGGCCCTGGCCTCGGAACAGAACCTGGACCGCCTGCTGGACCTGATCCTGACCCAGGGGCGCAGCCTGGTGCGGGCCGAGGGGGGCACCATCTACCTGGTGCAGCCGGCCGCCGGGGGCCGGGAGCTGCTGTTCGCCCACACCCAGAACGCCCGCATCGACCTGCCCTTCCAGCGTTTCCGGGTGCCCCTGTCGAACCGGTCCATGGCCGGGTTCGTGGCCCTCACCGGGTCGGCGCTGAACCTGCCGGACGTGTACCGACCTGCCCCCGGACGCTCCGTACAGCTTCAATTCCAGCTTCGACCGGGAGCTGGGCTACCGCTCCACCTCCATGCTGTCGGTCCCCCTCGCCGACACCCAAGGGGAGGTGCTGGGGGTGCTGCAGTTCATCAACCGCATGGAAGAGACGGACGCGGGCACCGCGGTGGTGCCCTTCGGCCCGGACCAGGAGCGCCTGGCCCTGAGCCTGGCGGGGCAGGCCGGGGTGGCCATGCGCAACGCCAAGCTGCGGGAGGCCATCGAAAGCCTGTTCGAGCACTTCGTCAACGCCTCGGTGACCGCCATCGAGCAGCGGGACCCGGTCACCAGCGGCCACTCCGGACGGGTGGCCAGCCTCACGGTGGGCCTGGCGGAAGCGGTGAACCGCACCGGCGACGGCCCCTTCGGCGGCACCTTCTTCACCGACCAGCACCTGAAGGAGCTGCGCTACGCCAGCCTGCTGCACGACTTCGGCAAGGTCGGGGTGCGGGAGGAAGTGCTGGTGAAGGCCAAGAAGCTCCCGGTCGCGCGCCTGGAACTGCTGCAGCAGCGCCTGCGCCAGCGCCAGGTGGAAGTGCTGCTGGCGGGCCTGCGGGAGGACTGGGCCCGGGGCCGGGCGTTCGACCTGGAGCTCTGGGAGGCCCGGGGGCGCGAGCAGGAGGAGGAGACCCGGGCGCTCACCGCCGCCCTGGCGCAGTGCAACGAGCCCACGGTGCTGCCCAAGGACGCGGCCGAAGGGCTGGAGCGCATGGCCGCCCTCACCTGCACCCGCTGGGGGACGGCCGGCCCGACACCATCCTGGAGCCGGAGGACCTGGCCTTCCTGGCCATCCGCCGGGGCAGCCTCTCGGAGGCGGAGCGCCAGGAGATCGAGAACCACGTGACCCACACCTACCGCTTCCTGGCCCAGATCCCCTGGGACGCCCGACCTGGCCGGGGTGCCCACCATCGCCTACGCCCATCACGAGCGGCTCAACGGCAAGGGCTACCCGCGCCGCCTCACCCGGGCCGAGATCCCCCTCCAGAGCCGGGCCATGGCCATCGCCGACGTCTACGACGCCCTCACCGCCCAGGACCGGCCGTACAAGGCCGCGGTTCCCCTGGCCCGGTGCCTGGACATCCTGCGGGACGATGCCCGCGCCGGGAGCCTGGACGCGGACCTGCTGGATCTCTTCATCGAAGCCAGGGTTTTCGAACGGGCCCCCGGGCAACAGTTCAAATAGCCGCCGCGGTATGCCAGAATGGCGGTTTGGAGATTTCTAAATGCCTGAGGCCGCTAAGCGAACCCCCCGTGTCCTGGACATCGAAGCCATCAAGGACCTGCTTCCCCACCGCTATCCCATCCTGCTGGTGGACCGGATCCTGGATTTCGAGCCGGGCAAGTGGATCCGCGGCGTCAAGAACATCACCGCCGGCGACCCCATCTTCCTCGGGCACTTCCCCCAGAAGGCCGTGTTCCCCGGGGTGCTGATCGTGGAGGCCATGGCCCAGACCGGCGGCTGCCTGGTGCTCCAGGGCCTGGCCGACCGGCACAGCAAGCTCCGTACTTCATGGCCATCGACAAGGCGAAGTTCCGCAGGCCGGT
>CAWFOJ010000156.1:0-8013 GCA_963816585.1 uncultured Holophagaceae bacterium
TCCGGTCAATACATGTCTTCCATCCCGCCCATGCCCGGCCCGCCGGGCATCGGACCGGCCTTCTTGTCCTCGGGGATCTCGCACACGATGGCTTCGGTGGAGAGCATCATGGAGGCCACGGAGGCGGCGTTGCGCAGGGCGCACTTGGTCACCTTGGCCGGGTCCACCACGCCGAAGGCGACCATGTCGCCGAACTCGCCGGTGGCGGCGTTGAAGCCGAAGTTGCCCTTCTCCTCCTTGACCCGGTTCACCACCACGGAGCCTTCCACGCCGGCGTTGTTGGCGATCTGGCGCAGGGGCTCTTCCAGGGCCTTCCTGACGATCTCCGCGCCGGTGGCCTGGTCGCCGGTCAGCTTCAAGGCGGCCAGCTTGCCCAGGGTGCGCAGCAGGGCGACGCCGCCGCCGGCCACGATGCCGTCTTCCACGGCGGCCTTGGTGGCGTGCATGGCGTCCTCGACCCGGGCCTTCTTCTCCTTCATCTCGGTCTCGGAGGCGGCGCCCACCTTGATGACGGCCACCCCGCCCACCAGCTTGGCCAGGCGCTCCTGCAGCTTCTCCTTGTCGTAGTCGCTGGTGGAGATGTCCACCTGGCTGCGGATCTGCTTGACCCGGCCCTGGATGGCGCTGGCGGTGCCGGCGCCTTCGATGATGGTGGTGTTCTCCTTGTCGATGGTGATCTTCTTGGCGGTGCCCAGGTCTTCCAGCTTCAGGTTCTCGAGCTTGAGGCCCAGGTCCTCGGTGATGGCCTTGCCGCCGGTGAGGATGGCGATGTCCTCCAGCATGGCCTTGCGCCGGTCGCCGAAGCCCGGGGCCTTCACGGCGGCGATGTTGAGGGTGCCGCGGATCTTGTTCACCACCAGGGTGGCCAGGGCCTCGCCGTCCACGTCCTCGGCGATGATCAGCAGCGGGCGGCGGCTGTTCACCACCTGCTCCAGCAGGGGCAGCAGGTCGCGCATGTTGGAGATCTTCTTCTCGAAGATGAGGATCAGGGGGTTCTCAAGCTCGACCTTCATCTGGTCGGGGTTGGTGACGAAGTAGGGGCTCAGGTAGCCGCGGTCGAACTGCATGCCTTCCACCACGGTCAGCTCGGTGTCCCGGCCCTTGGCCTCTTCCACGGTGATGACGCCGTCCTTGCCCACCTTGCCCATGGCGTCGGCGATGATCTTGCCGATCTCTTCGTCGCCGTTGGCGGAGATGGCGCCCACCTGGGCGATGGCGTTGCCCTCCACCGGCTTCTTGATGGCGTCGAGGCCTTCCACCACCGCGTCCACGGCCAGGTCGATGCCCTTCTTGATCTCCATGGTGTTGGCGCCGCTCACCACGGCCTTGATGCCTTCCTTGTAGATGGCCCGGGCCAGCACGGTGGCGGTGGTGGTGCCGTCGCCGGCCACGTCGGAGGTCTTGGAGGCCACCTCGCGCACCAGCTGGGCGCCCATGTTCTCGTGCTTCTCCTTCAGCTCGATCTCCTTGGCGACGGTGACGCCGTCCTTGGTCATGAGCGGGGAACCGAACTTCTTCTCGATCAGGACGTTGCGCCCTTTGGGCCCGAGGGTGACCTGCACCGCGTCGGCGAGCTTGTTCACGCCGCGCAGGATCGCCTGGCGGGCGTCTTCGGAATAAATGATGGACTTGGCAGCCATGTGTGTCTCCTTGCTTGAGTGGAATGATTAGCCGACGATGGCCAGAATCTCGTCTTCGCGGACGATCACGTGATCGATGCCCTCGATCTTCACTTCCGTTCCGGTGTACTTGCCGATGAGAACCTTGTTCCCAACCTTCACGGTCAGGGGCACGCGCTTGCCGTCATCGCTGAACTTCCCATCGCCGCAGGCCACGACCTCGGCTTCCATGGGCTTCTCCTTGGCCGTGTCCGGGATGATGATTCCACCCTTCACGGTTTCCGCTGGTTCGCAACGCTTGACCAGGACACGATCGTACAGGGGCTTGATGGCCATGTATTACCTCCATGAATGAATGAGTTCCCGAAAGAGGGAGCTGTTAGCACTTACTACCAGCGAGTGCTAAGGTAGCCAAACCCCGGAAGTGTGTCAAGCATGTTTTTATAATATTAGTGCAAACGACTAAGATTTTATTAGGCCTTGATGTTGGATCTTTTATAGAGCTTCGTCGAGATTGCGATCCGGGTACCCTAAGGTTATGAGCGACCTTTCGGTGCTGATCGAACTGCAATCCGTGCACGACAACTTGGCGACCATCCAGCGGGACCTGGCCACCTACCCCCCCGACCTGGCGGCCCTGGACACGGAGCTCAAGGACCTGGCCCGGAAGCGGGAGGAGGTCACCAAGGGCCTGGCCGCCGCGCGGACCCAGCAAAGCACCTTCACCACCGAGCTGGGCGGTGCCCAGAAGGCCGAGGAACTGGCCAAGGCCTCGGTGCGCGGAGCCACCCAGAAGATCCAGTACACCGCCGCCATCCGGGAGCTGGACGAGCGCCAGCGCCACCGGCAGGCGGCGGCCAAGCCCCTGAAGGAAGCGGAACAGCGCATCCAGACCCTGGAACGCCAGGACGAGGAGCTGCAGGGGCGCCAGGCGGAAGCCCAGAGGCAGTTCGACGAGCTCAAGGCCATCTTCCTCTCCGAACACGAGAACCAGGTGGTGGCCCGGGACCGTCTGGAGGCCCGCGCCCAGGAGCTGGAGGCGGCCCTGCCGGCGCCCCTCCTGGCCCGGTTCAAGCGCCTGTTCCAGGGGCGCCAGGGGCGGGCGGTGGTGCGGGTGGAGAACGGCGCCTGCATGGGCTGCCGAACCCGCCTGCGGATCCCGGTCCTGGCCGGCCTGCGGGGGGGCGAGCTGCTGTTCTGCGATTCCTGCCAGCGCATCCTGTACGATCCGGCGAAAGCATGAGCGACCTGGCGGAGCGCATCCAGCGCCTGCGCGCCCGCATCCGCCGCGCCTGCGAAGCAGCCGGCCGGGATCCCGCCAAGGTGGAGCTGCTGCCGGTGTCCAAGCGCCAGCCCATGGCCCTGGTGCGGGAGGCCGCCGCCCTGGGCTTCCCGCGCTTCGGCGAGAACTATGTGCAGGAAGGCGTCCAGAAGGCCCAGGAAGCGCCGGAACTGGGTTTCGTGCTCATCGGCCCGCTGCAGCGCAACAAGGCCCGCCAGGCCCTGGCCACCTTCCAGGAGATCATGACCCTGGACCGTCCGGAGCTGGCCGCGCGCCTGCGCCACCTGGCGGCGGAACTGGACCTGGTGCGGCCGGTGTGGCTGCAGGCGGACCTGTGGGGGGAGGCCAGCAAGGTGGGCGGCTGCGACGAGCCGGACGTGGCGGCCATCCTCCAGGCTCTCCAGGAGGACCCGCGCCTGCCGGTGCAGGGGCTCATGGCCATCCCGCCCCCGGAGGACGCCGGGGCCTTCGCCGCCCTCGCCCGCCTGCGGGACGGCTTGGAGCAGCGCCTGGGGCGGCGGCTGCGGCTGTCCATGGGCATGAGCGCGGACCTGGAGCAGGCGGTGGCCGCCGGCACGGACCAGGTGCGCATCGGCACGGCTTTTTTCGGGAACCGCTGATGCGTCCCTGAAGAAGTCACCAGCCCCTGGCATACTACGGGGCTGAACCTGGTCTGGGCAAGGCCCCGCCACCACACCGCGCGCAATCACGAGGAGCGTCCGATGGGCTTCTGGAAGCATCTGAGCATCCGCAAGAAACTGACCTTCTCCATCCTCGTCCTCACCGCCCTGCTGGCCCTCACCGCCGGGTTCACCAGCGGCATCAAGCTGGCTGCAGCCCAGGACGACGCCCTCGTCACCAAGGGCCGGAGCCTCTCGGCCGTGCTGGCGGAGGCGGTGACGTCCTCCTACCTCTCGGACGACCTGGGCACCACGGCGGGCTCCACCGACCGCTCCCTGGATTTCGTCAAGGGCGACCAGGACGTGAGCCTGGCGGCGGTGGTGGCGGTGGACCAGGGGAGCAAGGCGGTGACGGTGAAGTTCCAGAAGAAGTTCCGCAGCGAAGGCGGGCTGGACCCGGCCGCCCTGGCCGAGCCCCTGGGCAAGGGGACCCTGCAGTACCCGCAGGAACGGCTTCGTGGTGATCGCCTCGCCCCTGGGCCAGGAAGCCCAGGATCCGGCCCGGAAGACCTACCAGATGGTGGTCCTCAACGACGCGGGCATCACCCGGGTGAACCGCCGCAACCTCCTGGTGATGGTGGCCCTGGGCCTGGTGATGGTGGCCCTGGGCCTGGCCGCCTCGGTGATCCTGGGCAACGCCCTGGTCAAGCCCCTGGAGACCATCCAGAACCGCATGCGGGACATCTCCGAGGGCGAGGGGGACCTCACCGCCCGCCTGGAGGTGCGAGGCACCGACGAGATCGCCCGGCTGTCCCTGCATTTCAACAAGTTCGTGGCGAACATCCAGGCCATCGTCCAGCAGGTGGTCGCCATCTCCACCAACATCGCCAGCGGCTCCCTGCAGATGACCGCGGGCATGGCCGAGATGGCCTCCACCGCCGACGCCATCGCCCAGACCGCCGAGAACCAGAAGTCCAGCGTCCGCCAGGCCGACGACAGCGTGGGCACCATCGCCGCCTCCTCGAAGGTCATCTACGCCAACGTGTCCGACGCCCTGAAGGTGTTCGACCAGGCCAAGGACGCCGCGGGCCAGGGCGGATCCGCCGTGGGGGCGGCGGTGAGCGGGATGCAGGCCATCAGCCGGAATTCCCGCCAGATCGGCAACATCCTCAACGTCATCACCGAGATCGCCAACCAGACCAACCTGCTGTCCCTGAACGCCGCCATCGAGGCGGCCAAGGCCGGCGAGCACGGCAAGGGCTTCGCCGTGGTGGCCGAGGAAGTGCGCAAGCTGGCCGAGCGCAGCGCCCAGGCCGCCAAGGAGATCACCGCCCTGATCCAGACCACCAGCAGGAGCATCGAGGACGGCACCACCATGGTGAACACCGCCGGCAGCGTGCTGAAGAGCATCGCCGAGGCGATCCAGGCCAGCGCCGAGCGCATGAAGGCCATCGGCGGCCAGAGCCAGACCCAGAGCCAGGACAGCGGCACCGTGGTGGCCGCCATGGCCAGCCTCTCCAGCATCGCCGAGAACAACGCCGCCGCCACCGAGGAGATGGCCGCCACCATCCGGGAGACGACCCGCACCGTGAACGAACTGGGCAGCCTGGCGGAGAACCTGGACAACCTGGTGTCGCGGTTCAAGGTCTGACTATTCCGCCGCTTCCTTGGAGATGGCCAGCAGCAGGCCCAGCGAGGCCAGGCTGGCGATGAGGCTGGAGCTGCCGTAGCTGATGAACGGCAGGGGGATGCCCTTGTTGGGGGCCAGGCTCAGGACCACGCTCAGGTTCATGAGCGCCTGCACCACCAGCAGGAGGGTGAAGCCCATGGCGCACAGCTTCAGGAAGCTGTCCCGCACCCGCCGGGCGATGCGGTAGCCGCGCCACAGGATGCCCATGAACAGGGCCAGCACCAGGAGGGAGCCGATCAGGCCGGCCTCCTCGGCGATCACCGCGTAGATGAAATCCGTGTGGGCCTCGGGCAGGTAGTTGAGCTTCTGCATGGAGGCGCCCAGGCCCACCCCCGTGATGCCGCCGTTGCCCACGGCGATGAGGCTCTGCAGGGCCTGGTGGCCCTTGCCCAGGGGATCCGCGGAGGGGTTCAGGAAGCTGAGCACCCGGGCCCGGCGGTACGGCTCCATCCACACGAAGGCGAAGCCCACCGCCGCCAGGATGGGGGTGGCGACCACGAAGATCCAGCGCGGGGCGCCGCCCAGGAAGGTCACCAGCAGGGCCACGAGCAGGATCAGGAAGGTGGTGCCGAAGTCCGGCTCCCGCAGGATCAGCGCCAGGGGCACCACCAGGATGGCGAACAGGGCCAGCAGGCGCGGAATGGAATCCTGGCGGTTGGCCCAGGCCTCCCGGTGGCGGACCATCCACCAGGCGGTGATGAGCACCGACAGGGGCTTGAACAGCTCCGAAGGCTGGATGCTGGCCCGGGACAGGCGGATCCACCGGTGGGCGTGGTTCACCGCCGGGAAGAAGAACACCGCCCCCAGCAGGAGCAGGAAGACCACGTAGAACACCTGCAGCACCCGGGGGTTGTCCCGCAGGGTGTTCAGGTCGGTCTGGCTCAGGGCCAGCATGATGGCCACCCCGATGCCCCCGCCCATGAGCTGGTTCACCAGGAAGGTGGTGGCGGTGCGCTGGGACTTGAAGGCCGAGGCGGAGAACACCCAGACCATCCCCACGGCCATGAGGGTCAGGGCGAAGAACAGGAGAAGGCGGTCAATGGGGCGGCGGACGTCGACGGGCACGGGGACTCGGAAAACGCGGATGCTGGCAGGAAACCAGGGTACCAGAGGCGCCGGGCACAAGACAGGGCCGGGACTCCAGGTCCCGGCCCAGGCTTGAAAAAACGAACCAGGAGGAGCCTTAAAGGACCAGCCGCTCCTGGTACTCCCCGAACACGCTGCGCATGGCGTCGGAGATCTCGCCCACGGTGGCTTCGGCCTTCACCGCCGCCAGGATCCCGGGCATCAGGTTCTCGGTGCCGGCGGCAACCTTGGCGAGGGCTTCCAGGGCGGCGCGCACGGCGCCGTTGTCCCGCTGCTCGCGGTACCCGGCCACCTCGCGCCGGCGGCGCTCGCCCAGGGCCTCGTCCACCCGCAGCAGCTCGGGCTTCTCCTCGTTCGGGACGGTGAACTTGTTGACGCCCACCACCACTTCTCGCCCCGCTCCACCGCCTTCTGGTAGGCGTATGCGGCGTTCTGGATCTCCCGCTGGGGAATGCCCTTCTCGATGGCCGCCACCATGCCGCCCGCCTCGTCCACCCGGCGCGATGAGGGCTTCCGCCTGGCGCTGCAGCTCGTCGGTGAGGCTCTCGATGAGGTAGCTGCCGGCGAAGGCGTCCACCACATCGGCGATGCGCGATTCGAAGGCGAGGATCTGCTGGGTGCGCAGGGCGATCCGGGCGCTGGCCTCGGTGGGCAGGCTGAGCGCCTCGTCCCGGCTGTTGGTGTGCAGGGACTGGGTGCCGCCCAGCACCGCCGCCATGGCCTGCACGGTGGTGCGCACGATGTTGTTGTCGGACTGCTGGGCGGTGAGGGTGGACGCCGGCGGTCTGGGTGTGGAAGCGCAGCATCTGGCTCTTGGGATCGTTGGAGCCGAAGCGCTCCTTGATGATCTTGGCCCACAGCCGGCGGGCGGCGCGGAACTTGGCGATCTCCTCGAAGAACTGGTTGTGGGCGTTGAAGAAGAACGACAGGCGCGGGGCGAAGGCCTCCAGCTCGAGCCCGGCCTTAGGGCGGCCTCCACGTAGGCGATGCCGTCGGCCAGGGTGAAGGCGATCTCCTGGGCGGCGGTGCAGCCGGCCTCGCGGATGTGGTAGCCGCGAGATGGAGATGGTGTTCCAGTTGGGCACGTTGGCCGCGCAGAACTCGAAGATGTCGGTGATCAGGCGGAGCGACGGGCGCGGGCGGGTAGATGTAGGTGCCGCGGGCCATGTACTCCTTGAGGATGTCGTTCTGGATGGTGCCGCTCAGCCTGGTCGCAGCGCCGCGCCCTGCTCCTCGGCCACGGCCAGGTACAGCGGCCAGCAGCATCGCGGCCGTGCGCGTTGATGGTCATGACGTGGAGCTCACCTTGTCCAGGGGGATGCCCGGCGAACAGCGATGCGCATGTCGTCGAGCGAGTCGATGGCGACGCCCACCTTGCCCACCTCGCCCATGGCCATGGGGTGGTCGGAGTCGCATGCCCATCTGGGTGGGCAGGTCGAAGGCGACCGACAGGCCGGTCTGGCCCTGCTCCAGCAGGTAGCGGTAGCGGTCGTTGGACTCCTCGGCGGTGCCGAAGCCGGCGTACTGGCGCATGGTCCACAGGCGGCCGCGGTAGCCGGTGGCCTGCACGTGGCGGGTGAAGGGGTACTTGCCGGGCTTGCCCAGGTCGCGGATGGGGTTGAACTCGGGAATGTCGGCGGGGGTGTAGCTGTTCTTGAGGGGAATCCCGGAACTGGTTTCGAACTTGGGCTGGCGCAGCTTGGCGGGGTCTTCCTT
>CAWFOJ010000157.1:0-14322 GCA_963816585.1 uncultured Holophagaceae bacterium
AGATGTTATGCCTGTTCCTTCGTTCAGTCATCTGTTCCTGATCGCGGCCCCCAGTTCCTGGTGCCGGATGACCCTGAACGTGCCGCGCCGGCTCCTGGGCCAATTCCGCACCACCAACGGGCCCATCGCCGTGGACGCGGTGGCCGGCTACGTGCGCTGCGAAACCATCAACGGCGATATAACCCTCACCCGCATCCAGGGGAGGTGCAGGCGGAAACCACCAACGGCAACGTGGAGGCCCAGGGGCTGCACGCCCGCATCCGGGGCGGCACCGGCAACGGGCGGATCGTCCTGGAGGACGTGGACGGCCAGGTGAACCTGGAGACCACCAACGGCTCCATCCGTGCCCGCAACCTGGACGGCTGGGGCGAAGGGATCAGCCTGGAGAGCACCAACGGCGCCATCGACCTGGAACTGGGCCGGGCCACCGGGGAGATCCTGGCGGAGACCGCCAACGGCAGCATCCACATCAAGGTGCCCGGCGGCCAGGTCCTGGAATCCGGCAAGAACCGGGTGCGGGTGCGGGTTCCCGGGCGCAGCCAGCGGATCACCCTGGCCTCCACCAACGGCAGCATCCAAGTGTATTGAGAGGTACCGATGGGGTACCCTGGAGCCATGCTCCGCGCCTGCCTTTCACTGGCCATGGCCGCCCTGGCGGGGGTGGCGGGCCTGGCCCAGAACGTGCGGTTGCCCCAGGTGGCCGAGGCCAGCCTGAGCAACGGCATCAAGGTGCTGGTGGTGGAACGGCCCGGGAGCGGAGCGGTGCATGTGCGGCTGTTCATCCGGGGCGGGCGGGCCAACACGGGAGGGCTGCCGCCGGCGGCCGCGGACCTGATGGCCCGGTCTCTGTTCCGCCGGGCCGTGCCCGGGAATCTGGAACCCAGGCTGGAGCCCGAACTGGAGCGGGAAGGGGGGGCTTTCGAGGCCCTGCGCCTGAACCGCCTGGCCCAGGCCCGGCTGCCCCAGGGCGGCCAGGTCCTGGGCGCGCCTGACCCGGCCTCCCTGGAGGCCCTGGAGGAGAACGCCCTGGCGGCGCTGGACCGGGACCTGGGCCCGGTGGAATCCTGGGACGCCCTGGACGCCCTGGGCGCCACCAGCCGGGGGCTGGAAACCTCGGCCGACTTCCTGTGCACCTCCATGGACATCCCCGCCGTCTCCCTGCCGGGGTGGTGCAGGGTCCAGGCTGGAGTGCTGCGGACCCTGCCCATGGGGCGCTTCCCCAGGGAACGGGAACGCCTGGTGCAGGAGATCGAGGAGGGGACCCGCCCAGCCCTCCCGCTCTGTCGGTGCTCCTGGCCATGGCGCCTGCCGGGCGGCCGTACGCCCTGGCGGCGGAGTTCCACCGGCCGAGGTGGAATCCCTCAGCTGGAAAGACCTGAAGGCCTACGCCCAGCTGGCGGCCGCCCCGGACAACATCAGCCTGGTCCTGGTGGGGGATGTGCAGGCCCCGGTATTGATCCCCCTCCTGGAGCGCAGCTTCGGGACCCTGCCCCGGGGGCCGGTGAGCCTGGCCCGATGGGAGGGCGCTCCAATATTCCAGGCCGGGGACCCGGTGAGTTCCCTGGAATCCCCGGGGGGCCGCCGCCTGCTGGCCAGCACCACCGGCGACACGCGCATCTTTTTCGGCTGGCGGGTGCCTCCGGCCAACCACCCCGACGGTTCCGCCCTGCGGGCCCTGGTCCAGATCCTGGGCGGCGCCCCGAGCGCCCGGCTGCAGGAGAAGCTCCTGGGGGACCGCGGCCTGGCCCGGAGGGTGACGGTTCAGGTCGGAGTTCCTGGGCGGCGGGATGTGAACCTGCTGGTCATCGAGGCCGAACCCAACGAGGGGCATAGCCTGGATGAACTGGAACAGGCCATCCAGGACGAAGTGCTGCGCCTGCAGCGGGAACCCCTCACCGACGCGGAGGTGCGCCGGGCCCAGGTGCAGATGGAAGAGGCTGAGGTGCGGGTCCAGGAGGATGCCGGCACCCTGGGCGCAGCCCTGGGCGTGGCTCAGTGCCAGGGGGGCGACTGGCGCCTGGCCTTCCGGGCCCTGGAGGCGGACGGCAGCCTCAAGGCCGCGGAGATCCAGCGGGTGGCCCGCGCCTACCTGGTGCCCTCCCGGGCGATCATCGCCCAGCTGGGGCCGGATCCCCTGCTTCTGCCCCTGGACCGCACTGAGAGCCGCCTGCTCCAGGTGCTCACTGCCCTGCTGCAGCCCAAACTCGGGAACTCGGTCCAGGCCCAGGCGGTCCTGCGGGAAGCCGTGCGGCAGTTGCGCATGCTCTCTCCCAAGGAGCGGGAACAGACCCTCAAGCTCCTGGAATCCCAGGTGCACCCATGAACGGGTGGAGGAACCGTCCGGGCGTCATGGCCACGGTCCTGCTGCTGGCGGCGGTTCCCCTGCGCGCCCAGCAGCCCCAGACGTTCCGCCTGGACACGGGCCTGAGCGTCCTGCTGCTGGAAAGCCATGAGCGGCCTTTGATCCGCATGGACCTGCTGTGCCGGTGGGACCGTTCCGGACTTCCCCCGGGCAAGGAGGGCCTGGGAGGATTCCTGGCCCAGGTGATGGCCGCCGGAGGAGCCGGGGCCAACACCCGGACCCAATTCCTGCGAGCCCTGGACGCCCAGGGCATGAGCTTCGCGTTCCAGCCCCGCCTGGGCAGCTACCGCTGGACCTTGTCGACGGACAGCCGCTCCCAGGAGGCCGCCATGGAATACCTGGCGGACGCGGTGGTGCGGCCGGTGTTCGACGGTCCCCTGGTGGAGGTGGAGCGGCAGGCCGCCCGCAAGCGCGCCGGGGCCGCTTCGCCCCGGGAGCGGGCGGCGGCGCGGTTCCTGTGGAACCTGCAGGATCCCGCGGTCCTGGTCCCTCCGGGGCCGGGGTCCTACGAACACCTGGAGTACCAGGACCTGCTGGACTTCAGGCGCCTGGCGATCCGGCCCGAGAACGCCGTCCTGGCCTTCTACGGCGACCTGAACCTGGCCCAGGCCCGGCAGTTGGCGCTCATGCACCTGGGCATCTGGGGCCCGTCCCCCCAGCCGCCCCTGCAGGGCATCGCTCCCAAGGCGCAGGAGCCGGCGGCGGCGCCGTCCCGGATGCTGGCCGTGCTGGACCAGGACCCCCGCACAGAACTTTGGGCCGGCGGCCTGCGCCCGGAAGGCGGAGCCAGCCCGGCGGTGGAGGCCCTGCTGCCCATCCTCCTGGTCCGGGCCTCCCGCACGGTGCTAGGTGCGTGGATCACCAGTTACCAGATGGACCCCGGCCCCAGCACTCCCCTGGTGATCAAGGTCAGGGCTTCCCGGGTGGGGCGCGAGGGCCTGGTGCAGGAGTTCGCCGCCGCACTGGAGACTCTGCGGGCCCAGGGGTTCACTGCCAACGACCTGGCCTGTGCGCTCATCCAGTGGAAGGCTGAGAACCAGGCCTTGCCCCTTCATCCCGAGGCTCTGCTGCGGGGGCAGGTGAGGGGCCGCCTGGACCCGGACCTGGCCCAGGCGGTGGAGCGCGTGACCCTGCGGGAGATCAACGAGACCCTGAAGGCTTGGCTGCAGCCCGGAAACCTGCGTTTCCTCCTCCTGGGGGCCGACGCGCCCATGGTCCAGGCAGCGGAGAAGGCCGGATTGGGGCCGGTGGCCATATTCGCGCAGGATTCCTAGAGCCTGATGACTCCGAGGCTGGAGAGCAGGATCAGCAGGATCAGCACCGGCGCGATGAACCGGGTGATGCCGTATACCAGCCGCCCGTGCCAGGGGTCACCCAGGTAGCCCTTGTTGAGCTCTCCGAGGAACTCCCGCCTGGAGATCAGCCACCCGCCCACCACGGCGATGGCCAGGCCGCCCACCGGCAGGAGCACGTTGGAGGAGGCGAAGTCGAACAGGTCGAAGAAGTTCTTGCCGAACACCTTGACGCCCGCCAGCACCGGGCTCTGGGACAGGGTGGCGGGGATGCCCAGGGCGAACATGAGCCCGCCGGTGATGATGGCGGCGGTGCGGCGCCCGGCGTGGCCCATCTCGATGAGGCAGGCCACCGGCACTTCCAGGATGCTGACCATGGCGCCGATGGTGGCGATGGCCGTGAGCACGAAGAACAGCGCCGTGAACAGGCCGCCCGCGGGCATCCGGCTGAAGATCAGGGGGATGGTGTTGAACAGCAGCCCGGGGCCGCCGGCGGGCTTGCCGCCGAAGGCGAACACCGCCGGGAAGATGGCCAGGCCCGGCCAGGAGCGAGACCAGGGTGTCGGCCAGGGCCACCCGGGTGGCGTTGGGCAGGATCCGGGTGGAGTCCGGCAGGTACGAGCCATAGGTGGTCATGGTGCCCATGCCCAGGGACAGTTTGAAGAACGCCAGGCCCAGGGCCCAGAGCAGGACCGTGGGGGTGATCTTGGCCAGGTCGGGCCGGAACAGGTACGCCACGCCCCCGGCCGCCCCGGGCAGGGTCAGGGCCCGCAGGTCGCAGACCAGGAGCAGGATGAACAGCAGGGGCATGAGGGTCTTGGTGACCTTCTCGATGCCCTTGGAGACGCCGGCGGCGATGATGGCGGTGGTGAGCGCCAGCACCCCCAGCTGCCAGCACAGGGGCTCCCAGGTGCCCCCGGCCAGGGCGCCGAAGGATCGGAGCTGCCCAGGGTCCGGCCCGAGACGAAGGCGACGATGGACTTGAACACGTAGGCGAACACCCACCCGGCCACGTCCGTGTAGAAGGCCATGATCAGGAAGGCGGCCAGCGCTCCGGCCAGGCCGATCCAGGCCCAGAACTTCTGCCCGGGCACCGCCGAGCCGTAGGCGTTCACCGCGTTCTGGCGCATCTTCCGGCCGATGGTGTGCTCCGCCACCAGCACCGGGAGTCCCACGAAGGCGATGGACAGCAGGTAGATCAGGACGAAGGCCGCGCCCCCGTTGGAGCCGGTGAGGTAGGGGAATTTCCAGATGTTGCCCAGGCCGATGGCCGAACCCAGGGTGGCGGCGAAGGCGCCGAGGGTGGAAGCGAAGGCGTCGCGGCCGGGAGGTGGGTTGCGATGGGATGCCCCGGCCTTGGCGGTGGGTGTCATGGCGGCTCCTGGATGGGTGGTCGAGCGGAAAAAATCGTCCGTCAGGATAGCCCGGGATCAGCCCGGATAGCGACCGGGAATCCGCAGGCCCAGGGTTTCCGGCAGCCCCAAGGCCAGGTTCATGCTCTGGACCGCCTGGGCGGCCATGCCCTTGCCCAGGTTGTCGATGGCGGCCAGCACCACGCCGTTGCCGTCCCGGGCGGCCACCGCCAGGTCGGCGAAGGCGCTCCCGGCCACCGCCCCAACCCGGGGCGATTCGGCCACCAGGCGCACCAGGGGGGCGTCCCGGAACCCTTCTTCGGCCCGGGCCTGGAGCCCGGCCTGGTCCAGCCCCTCCGGCAGGGCGAACTGCACCGCCGCGAAGATGCCTCGCACCATGGGGGCGCTCTGGGGCACGAAGGCCAGCCGGCCGCGGATCCCCATGGCCGCCATGCCCGCCTGCACTTCGGCCAGGTGCTGGTGGTTGAGGACCTTGTAGGCCTTGAAATCGCTGGCGCGCAGGGGGTGGTGGGTGCCCAGGGCGGGGTTGGCGCCGCTGCCGCTGGAGCCGGTGGCGGCGCTGGCGGCCAGCCAGCCCAGGTCCAGGCCCCGCAGGGGCAGGAGAGCCAGCTGCAGGGCAGTGGCGAAGCAGCCGGGGCTGGCGATGCGCCGGGCGCCCGCCAATGCCGCCCGGTTCCATTCGGGCAGACCGTAGACGAACCGTCGCAGGTGCTCCGGGCAGGGGTGGGCGCCGCCGTAGGCCGCCTGGAAGACCTTGGGGTCCTTCAGGCGGAAGTCCCCGCTCAGGTCCACCAGGAGAAGACGCTCGCCCATGCCCGCCTGGGCCCAGGCGGCCTCCAGGTCCGGCAGGCGCTGGGCCAGCTCCCCGTGGGGCAGGGCGGCGAACACCACCGGCTGCTCGGCGCGGGCGAATTCGGCCCAGGGGATGTCCTCTTCGAACCGGCCCTCCACCAGGCCGTTGAGGTTGGGGTGGGCGGACCCGAAAGGTTTGCCCGCCAGGGCCCGGGCGGTGCCCCGGATGGAGCCCACCTGGGGATGGGTGGCAAGCCAGCGCAGCAGTTCACCGCCGCCGTAGCCGGAGGCGCCGAGGATCGCGGTCGAAAGCAAGTTCAGACTCCCTTTGCGTGACGGACCTTGGCCAGCACCAGCTCGCCCAGTTCCTTGGGGTTGTTGCGGGCGTTGCAGGCGGTCAGGCCCAGGGACTGCACGAAGCGGATCCCCACCCGGTTGTCGGTGGCGGGGCCCGCCACCACGTCCACGTCGATGCCGAAGGCCTCCTTGAGGTGGCGGATGCCCCCTTCCACCCCCACCGGGTCGTTGGCGCACAGCACATAGCCCGCCGCCCAGCTGCGCAGCTCCGGATCCGCCAGCACCGCCTGGACGCCGTATTCACCCAGGATGCCGTCGCCGGTCTCGGCGACGATCAGGTCCACGCCCCGGGCGGCCAGTTCCGAGAAGATGACCCGGGCGGCCTGGGGGGCGGTGGCCGGGCCGGTGCAGGCCACCCCGGCGTCGGTGAAGTCCAGGATGGCCTCGGCGCCGTAGTCCTGCATGGCGAGGATGTCGCGCATGAGGCTGACCCCGGTGAGCTTGGCGCCCCCCACCGAGAACCCGGCCTGGCTGAAGGCGCGCACCAGGGCGCAGGCGGCCAGGGTCTTGCCGGCGTTCATGCAGGTTCCGGCCACGTACACCACCGGCACCTGGCGGGTCACCGGCTTGCCCTGAAGGGCGGAGGACTGGATGAAGGCGGGCTGGCCCAGGCGGTTGCCGAAGGTGGGGAACGCCAGGACCTGCCCCAGCACCTCCACCTCGAACGGGGCGCCCACGCCCGAATTGCTGGACAGGCAGACGCCGATCACCCCGCCCAGGTTGAGCATGTGCAAACGGTCCCCGGCCGCGACCTGGCCGGGCAGCACCCCCTCGTAGCCTTGGAGGGCATTGCGGTGTCCCAGCGCGCCGACCACGATGTCGCCCTCGTGCAGGACGCTCATGCGGCCGTGGACATCCTCCAGCTGGTTGTACACGTCCTTTTCGCCGTGGATGACGCCGGCGATGACGGCGCCCTCCTGGGCCTCGATCTCCTGGCCGAGGGTGACCCAGCGGCCCAGGCGCAGGTTGCGGGTGATGGAGGCGATCTTGTCGAGGTGGATTCTCATGGGCCGGGAAAATCAGTCCAGGCTGGTCCTGGCTTTCAAGGCCAGCATCTGGGGCACGCCGAAGATCTTGGCGAAGCCGGCGGCTTCGGTGCCGGACCACAGGCGGGTGTTCTCTCCATAGTTGGCCATTTCGGGCCGGACCAGAGCATACGGGGAACGCACGCCTTCGACGGTGAAGCCCAGGGGATGCAGGTTCAGGCGCACGTCCCCGGTGACCGTCGCCTGGCTGGAGTCCAGGAAGGCCTCCAGGTCCCGGCACAGGGGATCGAAGAAATGCCCTTCGTGCAGCATGGTGCCGTACAGGTTGCCCAGGGATTCCTTCCAGAACATCTGCTTGCCGGTGAGCACCAGCTTCTCCACCTCCCGGTGGGTGGTGATGAGCAGGTGCGCCGCCGGGGCCTCGAAGGCGACCCGGCCCTTGATGCCCATGATGGTGTCGCCCAGGTGGATGCCCCGGCCGATGCCGAAGGGCCTGCCCAGCCCGTTCAGCGCCTGCACCAGGACGACCGGGTCCAGGTCCTGGCCGTCCAGGGACCGCGGCACGCCCCGGTGGAAGCCCACCACCAAGGTGCGGGGCGGGGTGGCGGGATCGATCTCGCCCCCCGGGTAGGCCACGGCCGGCAGGTGCTTCCAGGGATCCAGGGTCTCGCGCCCGCCCACGCTGGTGCCCCACATGCCTTCGTTGACGCTGTAGGCCTCCACCTTTTCCGGGAACTCGAAGCCCCGCTCCTTCAGGTAGGCCCGCTCCTCGGCCCGGCTCGGCGCCAGTTCACGGATGGGGGCCAGCAGCGCCAGGTCCGGGGCCAGGGCCCGGAACGCCACGTCGAAGCGCACCTGGTCGTTGCCGGCGCCGGTGGAGCCATGGGCCAGGGCGGTGGCGCCCATGGTCTTGGCGTGGGCCACCACCCGCTTGGCCTGGCACACCCGCTCGGCGCTCACGGACAGGGGGTAGAGTCCGCCCCGCAGCACGTTGCCGGCGATCAGGTGGCGCAGGTAGCCGTCGAACAGCTCGCCGCGGGCGTCCAGGGTGGTGTGGGAGGCGGCCCCCAGCTGCCCGGCCAGGGCGTGGATGCGCTCCAGCTCCTCCGGGGAGAAGCCGCCGGTGTCCACCGTGACGGTGTGCACTTCGTGGCCCTGGGACTTGAGCCAGAGGACGCAGAAGGAGGTGTCGAGGCCGCCGGAGAAGGCGAGCAGGGCGCGGTGGTTCACGGGGTTCCCCATTGGAAAAGTTGTTCGGTGGTGCGGTCGATGTGCTGCCGGCGGCCTTCCATCCAGGCCATGCAGGCCGCCGCCGCGGCGGCCGTTTCCTCCAGGCCCAGGGGGCCCAGGGCGTCGCTGGGGACGGGGGCGAAGGTGCCGTTCCTGAGCTGTTCCGCCACCACCTTGTAGGCGTCCCGGAAGGGCATGCCTTCGGCGGCCAGGCGGGAGGCTTCCTGGGCGGCGTGCAGTTCCTTGGAACAGGCGGCGGCGCAGGCCTCCCGGCGCACTTCCAGGCCCGGGAGCAGGTGGGCGAACACGGTGAACAGCTCCTCGCCCTTGGCCAAAAGCTCCAGGAACGGCGCCTTGAGCAGCTGGTGGTCCCGGTGGTAGCTGGAAGGCAGGCCCCCGGCCAGGTGGGCCAGCTGGGCGGCCAGCCCGCGCAGCTCCCGGCACCGGGCCCGGGACAGCTCCACCACGTCCGGGTTGCGCTTCTGGGGCATGATGCTGGAGCCGGTGGTGAAACGGTCCGGCAGGCGGATGAAGCCATACTCTTCGGTGCTGAACAAGGCCAGGTCCCACAGGGCCTTTTCCAGGGTGCCGGCGGCCGAGACCACCCAGGCGGCCACCGCCTGCTCGTGCCGGCCCCGGCTGTTCATGACGTCCATGGGGCTGCGCTGCACCCGGGAGAAGCCCAGGAGGCTGGCGCTGCGGGCCCGGTCCAAGGGCACCGGCGGGCCGAACCCGGCGGCGGCGCCCAGGGGGCACCGGTCCAGGCGGTCCCACAGGGCCGGCAGGGCGCCCAGGTCCTCCAGCAGCCCCTCGGCGAAGGCGGCGGCCCAGAGGCCCCAGGTGCAGGGCATGGCCCGGCGCATGTGGGTGTAGCCGGGCAGGGGCGTGGCCTCCTCCCGGCGGGCCAGGTCCAGCAGCGCCGCGGTGCAGGCGTGGACGGCCCGTCCCAGGTCCAGGATCCGTTCGCGCATGAGCAGGCGCAGGGCGGTGATCACCTGGTCGTTGCGGGAGCGGGCCAGGTGGATGCGCTTGCCGGTGGCGCCCAGCCGATCGGTGAGGGCGTGCTCCAGGGCGGTGTGGCAGTCCTCCTCCTCGGGCAGGATTTCCAGCTTGCGGTCCAGGGCATCCTGGAGCAGGACCTTGAGGGCCCCCACCAGGGCCTTGGCCTCCCCTTCGGGCAGCAGCCCGGTCTCCCCCAGCATGCGGGCGTGGGCGGCGGAGCCCACCACGTCGAACGGCATCAGCTGCAAGTCCGTCACCGGATCGGCGCCGACGGTGAACCGGTACAGTTGCAGATCCAGGGGCAGGTTCTTCGCCCAGATGGCTTCAGCCATGGTCAACCTCCTGACCCGCCATGAGGGCGTAGGTCCGGACAAGTTTCTCATAGAAGGCCGCCCCGGCCCGCAGTTCGCCCAGGGCCAGCCATTCGTCGGGGCGGTGGCTGCGGTAGGTGTCCCCGGGCCCGGCCTTGACCGCGGGCAGGCGGCCCAGGTAGGCCCAGTCCGAGGCGGTGGAGGAGCCGGTGCCCCCCTGGGTGCCGGCGGCGGCCAGGGCGGCCCGCACCACGTTCTGGCTGGTATCCGTGGCCACCGGCCGGTAGCGGTCGGAGTACACCGTCACTTCGCTTTCCAGTTCGGCGGCGATCCTGGCGGTGAGGTCCGCGTGGTCCAGGTTGGGGGTGCTGCGCACGTCCACCATGAACTCGCACTGGTCCGGCACCTGGTTCTTGGCTTTGCCCCCCTGCACCAGGGTCACCTGGGCCCGGGCCTCGCCCAGCAGGAGGTGCGGCTCGAAACGCAGGGCGTCGATGCGGGCGATGTCCCGGGCCGCCTTGTGCACGGCGTTCTCCCCCAGGTGGGCATGGGCCACGTGGGCCGCCCGGCCCCGGGCCACGCAGCGCAGCAGCAGCATGCCCCGCTGGGCGGTGCACACGGTCAGGCCGGTGGGCTCCCCCACCACCGCGGCGTCCAGGTGCCCCAGGGCCGGCAGCAGTTCCTGGATGCCCTTGCCCCCCACCTCCTCGCCGGTGGTGAAGGCGAACACCGCCCGGGCGCCCAGTTCCCGGGCCCGGTCCTTCAGGGCCAGGGCCGCCAGCACCAGGGCCCCCACGCAGCCCTTGGCATCGTTGGCCCCCAGCCCGAACAGGCGGTCCCCGGCCCACCAGGGCTTGAGGGGGTCGGCGCTCCACCCTTCGCAGGGGGGCACCGTGTCCAGGTGGCTCACCAGCAGCAGGCGGGGACCCCAGGCGCCCAGTTCGAAATGCAGGTTCGCCCCCTGGCGCCGGACCGGGAGGCCTTCCGCCGCCAGCAGTTCCTCCAGGCGGTCGGAAAGGGCCTGCTCGCTGCCCGACACGCTGGGGATGGCGACCAGGGTCTCCAGCAGAACCGCGGGGTCCATCATGAGGTCTCCTTGCCCAGCCTGGCCACCAGCATGGTGCCGCTGCCCTCGTTGGTGAACACCTCCGCCAGGATGGCGTCCGGGCGCACCCCCGAGACCAGGTGCACGCTGGCCACCCCGGCGGCCAGGGCCTTGCGGGCGGCGGCGAGCTTGGGGCGCATGCCGTCCTTGATGGCTCCGGCCTGGGCCAGATCGTCCAGCATGGCCGGGTCCGCCAGCGTCACCAGGCTGGTGGGGTCGCCCGGGTCCGACAGCAGGCCCGGCACCTTCAGCACGAAGATCAGCTTCTCCACCCCCAGGGCCGCAGCCACCTCCGCCGCCACCGTGTCGGCGTTGGTGTTGAGCACCTGCCCTTCGGCGGTGGCGCTGAAGGGGGCCACCACCGGGACGAAGCCGCCCTGGAGCAGGTGCCGCAGCACGAGCGGGTCCACCCCGGCCACGTCGCCCACCAGGCCGAAGTCCACCAGGTTGCCATCCACCTCCACCGGCGGCCGCTTGCGCCCACGGATCAGGCCGGCGTCCTGGCCGGACAACCCGACCGCCGGCATGCCGGCGGCTTCCAGGTCGCCCAGCAGGTCCATCTGGATCTTGCCCTTGAAGGCCATCTTGGCGGCGTCCAGGATCTCCGGGGAGGTGATGCGCCGCCCGGCCACCTTGGTGGTGGGCAGCTCCATGCTGGCGCACAGCTTGTCCAGCCCGGCGCCGCCTCCGTGGACGATCACCAGGGGGATGGACAGGCTCCAGAGCAGGGCCAGCTGCTCGCACACCGGGGCCCGCAGGGCCGGGTCGTCCAGGATCTCGCCCCCGAGCTTGACGACGAACGGATGGTGGCGGAAGCGCCGCACATACAGGGCCGCGTTGCGCAGGGATTCGAAGGGACGGAGGTTCTGGACCATGTTCGCCTCGGAGCGGTGGGGTTCGTTCAGCCTTCGAGCAGCCACTGGATGAGCGAGCGCTGGACGTGGAAGCGGTTCTCCGCCTCGTCCACCACCCGGCACCTGGGGCCGTCCAGCACGGCGTCGGCCACTTCCACGTTGCGGCGCGTCGGCAGGCAGTGCATGAAGATGGCGTCCTGGCGCGCCTTGTCGAAGTGGTGCGGGGTGCAAAGCCAGTCCGGGAAGGCCTTCACCGCCTCGGGCGCCAGCCCGGACTCGGTGTTGGGGCCCCAGGCCTTGGCGTACACCACCCGGGTGCCGTCCAGGGCCTGGCCCAGGTCGTTGGTGACAGCGACGCTGCCCTCGGAGGCCCGGGCCAGGGCCTGGGCCTGGGCGATCACGGTCGGGTGCAGCTCGAAGCCCTTGGGGTGGGCCACCCGCACGTCGCACCCGGCGGCGGCCGCGGTAAGCAGGAAGCTGTTGGGCACGGCCTTGGGCAGGACCTTGATGTGCGGCGCCCAGGCCAGGGTCACCGGCAGGCCCTTGGTGGAGCCGAAGGCCTGCCGGGCGGTCATCAGGTCCGCCAGGCCCTGGCAGGGGTGCTCCCGGGCGCTCTCCATGCTGATGGTGGGCACGGTGCAGTACCTGCGGAAGCCGTTCATGACCGGGTCGCGGTGGTCCATCTCGTCGTCGGCGCCCCCGGCGAAGGTGCGCACGGCCAGCATGTCCACGTAGCGGGACAGCACCGGCGCCGCCTCCTTGATGTGCTCGGCCCGGTCCCCGTCCATGACCGCGCCGTCCCGGTCCTCCAGTTTCCACACCCCGCTGCCCACCTCCAGCACGATGCTGGAGCCGCCGCCCCGGGCCATCACCGCCTCGAAGGAGGCGCGGGTGCGCAGGGACGGGTTGAAGAACAGCATGCCCAGGATCTTGTCCACCAGGTGCTTGGGATGGGAGCGGCCCCGCCAGGCCAGGGCCCGGCCCAGGACTTCCTCCACCCCCTCGACGCCCAGGTCGTGGATGCCGGTTGCATGTCGCATGTCAGTTTCCTCGTTGAAAGCCGCGGACGGCGTCGAGCAGGGCGGACACCGCCACCAGGCTCAGGGTGAGGGGAGGCATCAGGCGCAGCACGTCGGGATCGCCGCTGCCGCCGGCCAGGATGCGCTGTTTCAGGAGATGGGCCTTGAGCTTGGCGGCCCCGCCCGGCACCTTCAGGCCCAGCAGCAGGCCCCGGCCGAGCACGTCCGAGACGCAGGTCCCCTTCAACCCCTGGCGGATCATGTCCTCCAGGGCCAGGGCCTTCGGCATCAAGCCCTCTTCCAGGATCACCTGCAGGGTGGCCAGCAGGGCGGCGCAGGCCAGGGGGCCGCCGCCGAAGGTGCTGCCCAGGTCCCCGGGCTTGAGGGCCGAGGCCACCGGCCCGCTCATGAGCAGGGCGGCCATGGGCACCCCCGAGGCAATGCCTTTGGCGGACGTCACCAGGTCCGGCTGCACCCCGTTCAGCCCGGCCACGTACGGGTGCCCCAGGCGGCCCACCCCGGTCTGCACTTCGTCGTAGATGAGCAGGCAGCCGGCGGCATGGGTGCGTTCCCGCAGCCTGCGCAGGAATTCGGGGGCCGCGGCGCGGATGCCCGACATGCTCTGGATGGGTTCCAGGATCACCGCCGCGGTGCGGGAGAAGTCGAAGGCGTCCAGGGCCGCCAGGTCGTTGAGGGGCAGCCGGTCGCAGGGGGCCAGGAAGGCGTCCACCCCCGCGGTGATCTTGGGATCGTCGGTGACCGACAGGGCCAGGGTGGTCCGGCCGTGCCAGCCCCCCCGGAAGGCGGCGAACCGGGTGCGGCCGGTGAGCTTGGCGGCCACCTTCAGGGCGTTCTCGTTGGCCTCGGCGCCGCTGTTGCAGAAGAACACCGAGGCCAGCCCGGAGGGCTGGCCGGCGTTGGCGAATTCCAGCAGTCCGGCCGCCGCCCGGTTGCGCACCGGCAGATCCGCGGCGGTGCTGTAGAAGATCAGGTCCTTGGCCTGCCGGGCTATGGCCTCGGCCACCTTGGGGTGGGCGTGCCCGGTGGAGCAGACGCAGTGGCCGCCATAGAAGTCGAAATAGGCGTGACCCTGGTCGTCGAACACCTGGTCGCCCAGGCCGCGCAGGATGGGGAACGGGTAGGGCGCGTACGTGGGCAGCAGGGCCGGGAGAGAAGAGGGCTGCAAATTGGTCGGCATTTTTTGCAACTACCCGGGACTACCAGGTGCGTATTGGACAGTTTGCAGGGACCGTATCTTAACGTCAATGATAAATATTCTACGGCTTGGGTATTTTTCTGGTGCCTTCGAAGGATTTATACCTATTGCAAATTTGTGCAAATTATTGCAAAATTGTTTTTATGAGCATGGATGCCGTCATCCTCCGTCACCTGGCCCAGCGGGACATCGCCGACCAGGGCGACCTGCTGGAACTGCTCAAGGACGACGGCTACGACCTGACCATCTCCACCCTCTCCCGGCACCTGAAGAAGCTGCAGGTGCGCAAGTCGGACGGCCGCTACCAGGTGGCCCGGACCCAGCACCATGCGCCGCCCCGTACACCATCCGCAAGGTCCCCCCCTGCCTGGTGATCATCAAGACCGATCCGGGCTTCGCCAATGCGCTGGCCCTGGCCCTGGA
>CAWFOJ010000158.1:0-7007 GCA_963816585.1 uncultured Holophagaceae bacterium
GCCTACGACGGCCAGTCCCTGCCGGCCGAGTGCGTGGCCGTCACCAAGCGCCTGATCGACCAGGACAAGGTCGTCGCCATCGTCGGCCCCAGCTTCTCGGGCGCGGGCATCCCCATGGCCAAGATCGCCGACGAGTCCCACGTGCCGATCCTCGCCACCACCGCCACCAACGTGAACGTCACCGTGGACGAGTCCGGCAAGGTGCATCCGTACATGTTCCGGGTGTGCTTCATCGACCCGTACCAGGGCACCGCCCTGGCGGACTACTGCTACAACAAGCTGAACAAGCGCAAGGTGGCCTTCATCACCGACGTGGCCTCCCCCTACACCGTGGCCCTGCACCAGTTCTTCAAGGACCGCTTCACCAAGCTGGGCGGCCAGGTGGTGGCGGACGAAGGCTACAACAAGGGCGACCAGGAATTCCGCGCCCAGCTGGCCAAGGTGAAGAGCGGCAAGGCCGACGTGCTGGTGGCCTGCGCCGACAACTACAAGGACCCCGGACTCATCGCCAAGCAGGCCAAGGCCCTGAACCTGAACATCCAGATGATCGGCGGCGACGGCTGGATGGTGGAGGACATCCTTCCCTATGCCGGCAAGGAGCTGGACGGCGCCTTCTTCACCACCATCGCCTCGGTCGATGATCCCGCCTTCGCCCAGTTCAACGCCAAATACAAGCAGTTGCACCCCGGCAAGGAAGCGAACATCTGGGGCTACCTGGGCCTGGACTGCATGAAGATCATCGAGAACGGCATCAAGGTGGTCACCGCCAACAACGGCGCCTGGAGTCAGGAGAAGTTCCGGGACGCGATCGAGAACACCAAGGACCTGCCGGTGTTCACCGCCGCCAAGTTCACCTTCGACAAGTCCAACCACAACCCGTACAACAAGCCCGTCCTGCTCATCGAGATCAAGGACGGCAAGTTCAAGATCCTGGAGTCCTACGCTCCCAAGAGCTAGAGCTTCAACCGGGTTCCGGCCCGGCGCCCGTGGTCCGTTGCCGTGTGCCCGCTTGCGCGGGCACGCGGCAACGCCTTTTGCCGCCCCCAGGCGTTCCGGCCTCCAGGCCCGCATCCCGCGGCCCGGCGGGAATCAAGGCAGGTTGTTCAGCTGGTGCAGGAAGCTGGGTCCGAGAACCCGGATGAACCCGCCGAACAGCTTGAGGGTGTGGCTGGCCCCGGCCGGGTCCGTGAAAGTGGCGGTGCCCTTGCGGGCCGCCACACAGGCCTTGAATTCGTCCATGCGCGCCCAGAGGTGCTGGTCGTTCTCCCAGAACGCATGGGCCCTGTGCTGCCTGGCATAGGCGTACCCCGCGTTGAACCGCTCGGCGGGGACGTAATCCTGGCGCGAAAAGAAGGTGCGGAAGGCGGCGCGGCCAGGGGGGTGATGGAGGTGGGTGGCGCAGTTGCGCAGGTCGTTGGCGTCGGTCTTGTGGTAGACGGTCGCGGATTCTTCGTAGAGCTCATGCTCGGCGGCGCGGCTGAAGCTGCGGTTGCCGGCGTCATCCAGGCCGGACGGTTCCACGGTCCCGCCGAAGGCCCCCCAGGTCCCTTTTCCGTTCAGCAGCCAGTCGGCTCGGCGGGCCAGGAGGACGTAGAGCTGGCCGCCCTCTTCAGCGTACACCAGGACCCCGGCCCCGTCGGAGAAGCCTCCGTTCTGATGCGACGAAGCCACATCCCAGGCCAGTTGGGGCAAGGGGCTGGCGTGCGGGGGCGTGCCGTGGAAACGGAAACCGGCGTCGGGAACGGGTGGCTGGCCGCTCGGCGGCGTTGGCGGGGGGGCGTTCCGGTGCTCGGGCGGGGCTTGGTCGCCTGGTCGCCTCCTCCTCCAGGGCACCCGGTCAAGACCAGGGCAAGGGCTGATGCGGCCGCCAACGTTCGGAAAGAGGTCATGAGAACTCAGGAAGGTGGAGAGGAGCTGGTGCGGGGAAACCACACCTGGTGATTCAAAATAATAATTAATTAATGTTTAAAAGCAAGCCCACCGGCCTGAACTTCATCGCCCCCTGGACGCGGACGCGTTCAGGGGGCGATGAACAGGGCGTAACGGAGGGACCCGTACCTTCTAGTGGGTGATGCCCAGGTAGCTGGCCTGCACCCGCGGATCCGCCAGGAGGTCCTGGCCGCGGCCTTCGAGGGAGATGTTGCCGGTCTCCAGGACGTAGGCCCGGTGGGACAGCTCCAGGGCCAGGCTGGCGTTCTGCTCCACCAGCAAAATGGTGAGCCCCATATCCTTGTTCAGGCGGACGATCCGTTCGAACAGGGCGTCGATGACCACCGGCGCCAGGCCCAGGGAGGGCTCGTCCAGCATGAGCATCTTGGGATGGGACATGAGGGCCCGGGCCACGGCCAGCATCTGCTGCTCGCCCCCGGAGAGGGTGCCGCCGCGCTGGAACAGGCGTTCCTTGAGGATGGGGAACAGGGAGTAGATGCCTTCCAGGGTCTTGTCGATCTCCTTCTTGTCGGCCCGGGTGTAGGCGCCCGCCAGCAGGTTCTGGTGCACCGAGAGCGGCGCGAAGATGCGCCGGCCTTCGGGCACCAGGGTGATGCCGGCCCGGACCGTCCGGTGGGCGATCTTGGGCACCGGGACGCCTTCGAAGGAGATGGTGCCGGAACTGGGGCGGTGCACCGAGGCGATGGCCCGGAGCAGGGTGGACTTGCCCGCGCCGTTGGCGCCGATCACCGAGACGATCTCCCCCTGGTTCACCCGCAGGCTGACCCCGTGCAGGGCGCGGATGCCCCCGTAGTGCACTTCGATGTTGTTGACTTCGAGCAGGGTGCCGTCAGTGGCCATTTTTGCGCTCTCCCAGGTAGGCCTTGATGACCTGCGGATCGTTCTGGATCTGTTCGGGGCCGCCCGTGGCGAGGTTGGCGCCCAGCTGCATCACGTAGATGCGGGACTTCCGGCACAGGTCCATCACCACGGCCATGTGGTGCTCGATCATGATGATGGTGTAGCCCTGGGTCTCGTGGATCTGGCGGATGAGGTTGACCAGGTCCTTGCATTCGTCCTCGTTCATGCCCGCGGCCGGCTCGTCCAGGAGCAGGATGCGCGGCGAGGCGGCCATGGCCCGGGCGATCTCCAGGCGGCGCTGGAGGCCGTACGGCAGGCTCCCGGCCCTGGCGTGGGCGAGCTTCTCCAGTCCCACGGTCTCCAGCAGCTGGTGCGCCCGGGCCCGGGACTCCCGTTCCTTCCGGCGCGCCCGGGGCAGGCGCACGAAGGCCTCGAACAGCGAGGACCTGGGGCGCGCTGTGGATGCTCAGCTCGACGTTCTCGTACGCGGTCATGAAGGGGAACAGGCGGATGTTCTGGAAGGTGCGGCTGATCCCTATGTGGCAGATGCGGTCCGGGGTCAGCCCGCGCAGGTTCTTGCCCTCCATCAGGATCTGCCCGGCGGTGGCCTGGTAGGCGTTGGTGATGAGGTTGAACACGGTGGTCTTGCCGGCGCCGTTGGGGCCGATCAGGCCCACCAGCTCGCCCGGGGCCACGACCATGTTGAAGTTGTTGACGGCGCGCACCCCGCCGAAGTCCACGGTCAGGTCGCGCAGTTCGATGATGGGCGCGGAGGTAGGGGTATCGAGACTCATGGCTGCTCCATGGCTTCGGGGGGCTTGTGCCGGAAGAACCGTGTTATCCAATGGGCGTTCATCTGTACGTAGCCGAACAGGCCCTGGGGTCGGAACACCATCACCACCACGAACAGCAGCCCGTAGACGATGAACCTGTACAAGGCGAAGGTCAGCAGCAACTGGGGCACCGCCACGATCAGGATCGCCGTGATGGCCGGGCCGATCAGCGACTGGATGCCGCCGAACACCACCGACGCCAGCAGGTCCGAGGAGCGCTGGATGCCGAAGAAGGACGGGTTGATGTAGCCGAAGTAGAAGGCCAGCAGGCACCCCCCCATCGCCGCCAGGAAGGCGCTCACGAACAGGGCCAGGAGCTTGGTGTGCAGCAGGTCCACCCCCATCATCTCGGCGGCGGCCTCGTCCTGGCGGATGGCGATGCAGTTCATCCCGTACTGGGAAGTGATGAACATGTGGGTGATCCACAGGGCGATCAGGCACACCACCACCACCACCGCCCAGTCCGGCAGGAAGGTCATGTGCTTGAGCTCGGGCAGGTCCATGTAGCCGTAGGCGCCGCCCAGCCTGACCTTGCCGATGCTGTGGATGTTGTTCAGCAGCAGGCGCAGCGCCTCGGCGAAGCCCAGGGTGGCGATGGCGAAATAGTCGCCGCGCAGCCGGCTGCGGAAGGCCGGGTAGCCGATGCCCAGGCTGATGATGCCGGAGAACAGGCCTGCCCCCAGCAGGCACGGGACCAGGTTCCAGCCCAGCTCCTTGCCCAGCATCCCGCCCATGTAGGCGCCCAGGGCCATGAACCCGGCGTGGCCGATGGAGAACAGTCCTGTGTAGCCGGTCAGAACCGCCATGCCCAGGACGGCGAGGAGGTTGCACCCGCTTAGAATTGTGATGGCTTGCAGGTATCCCATGGGTTCAGTCTCCTTGGTTCACAGTTTTTCTTCCAGGCTCTTGCCCATGATGCCGTTGGGCAGGAACAGGAGCATGAGGATCAGGAACGCGAACGAGAACATGTCCCTGTAGGTGGAGGAGATGTAGCCGGCCACGAAGGTCTCCAGCACGCCCAGGATCATGCTCCCCAGGACGGCGGCCGGCAGGCTCCCCAGCCCGCCGATGATGCTGGCGATCATGGCCTTGATGGTGACGATGCCCATGGTCGGGTAGACGGCGTACTTCATGCCGTAGAACAGCCCGGCCATGGAGGAGAGCACGCCGGTGATGGTGAACACCGTGATGGCCACGGCGTTGTTGTTGATGCCCATCAGGGAGGCGGTGAGGATGTCCACGCTGCTGGCCAGGATGCCCAGGCCCAGCTTGGTCCGGTACAGGAACACCCACAGCAGCACCAGGATCAGGGCGGAGATGACCATGGCGATCAGGTCCATGCGGCCGATGGAGATGCCCCCCACGAAGATGGGCTGCAGGTCCTCGAACGGGAACCGGCGGAACAGCCCGCCGTAGACGAGGTTGAGGGTGTTGACGATGGCCAGGTTGACGCCCATGGCCGAGATCATCATGAACAGCCTGGGCGCCTTGCGCAGCCGCAGGGGCCGGTAGGAGGTGGTCTCCACGGTCACCGACAGGATGACGGTGGCAACGACGGAGAGGAGCACCGCCAGCCAGAGCGGCAGGGCCCAGGAGAGGATGGCGCTGAACCCGATGAAGGACCCGAACACCATGAACCCGTCAAAGGCCCAATTGGTGAAGTTGTACACGCTGTGCACCCAGCGCGTAGCCTACGGCAAGCAGCGAGTAGATGGCTCCGATGGAGATGCCGCTGACCAGTTGCTGGAAGAACAATTCCCAATCCATGTGGACACTCCTGCGATGAGCGGGGCGGGAGCGGCCAACGGCCGACGCCCCGTCTGGCAAACCATGGTTTAAAGAAGGGAATTCCAGGTAGACCCGAATCCCTGCGTGACCGGGACCGGACCTGGATTCTGATCCCCGGGAGAGAGATCCCACCCGGGCAGCGCATGGATGTAAAGAATTTGAACCTGTTGGTATATCGAAGATATAGCAGCTTTCAAAAAGAATCAATAATCTTTGGTGCGGCAAGATACTGCACATTTCCGGTGCCCCGGCCAGGGGCCTGGGCGTGGCGGTGGGGCGTGATCACCACGCTGGGCCGGGTGTGCTCCGGCCCGGGCAGGGGCTCCACTCCCTGCAGGGCCCCGTGGTCCGCCGCGAGCTGGTCCAGGCGGCCCCAGTGCAGGGCCCGGGTGGGGCAGGCGGCCACGCACACCGGGGCCTCCTTCCGGTCCAGGAGGTCGGCGCAGAAGTCGCATTTGCTCATGGGGCCCCGGGGCCCGCCGAACTGGGGCGCGCCGGTACGGGCAGGCCCAGGAGCACACGTGGCAGCCCAGGCAGCGGGAAGCATCGGCCAGCACCACACCGTCCTCCCGCTTGCGGATGGCCGAGGCGGGACAGGCCGGGAGGCAGGCCGGTTCCTGGCAGTGCATGCAGGAGAAGGAGACGTGGTAGGCGAACACGCCCACCGCCAGCGCCAGGCCCTCCTGGGGCCGCCAGGCGCCTCCGGTGTATTCGGCCACCCGGCGCCAGTTCAGGCCCACCGGCAGGTCGTTCTTGTCCTTGCAGGCCACCTGGCAGGCCTTGCAGCCGGTGCACGCGCTCGTGTCCAGGTGGAAGCCCAGCTGGTCCGCGGGGTTCATGGCTCCACCGCCCGCGGCGAGCGCCACGCGTCCGGAGCCAGGGACCGGTCGCTGCGGGTCACCTGCACCACGCAGGAGTTGTAGCCCACCAGCCCCTGCCCGGTGGGCAGCAGCCCGGTGAGGACGTTGGCGCAGCCGGCCCGGTCCACCTGTTCCGGGTCGTCCAGGTCGGGCCAGGCGCCGGCGCCCATGGCGGTCACTCCAGGCATGATCCTGGGGGTGACGCTGGCCCGGCGCAGCACCGCGCCGCGGGGGCTCCGCACCAGCACCGTGTCGCCGGTGCGGATGCCCCGGGGCTCCGCGTCCAGGGGGTTGAGGAAGAATTCCTGGGGCCAGGCCTCCCGCAGCCAGGGCAGGTTGTCGAAGGTGGAGTTGGCCCGCCGGAGGTAGTGGACCGCGTAGAACTGGAGGGGATAGGGCCCCTTGCGCCGGCCCTCCCACTCCTGGAAGGTGGCCTCGTAGCCTTCCCGGGCCGGATGGTAGACCGGGATGGGCGGCGGGTCGTCCCAGCCGCAGGTCCGCACCAGGTCCGCCAAGCCCTGGCAGTGGATCTCCAGCCGGCCGCTGGGGGTGGCCAGGGGATGCCCCTGGGGGTCCTCCCGGAACGCCTTCAGGGGCACGTGGCCCAGGTTGTCCCCCGGGGCCCGGGGCACCTGGTACACCCCGTTCCGGCGGAAGTCCCGGAACCGGATGCGCCCCTCCTGGGGCTCGCCCTGGACGCCCAGCTCGGCGATGTCCTCGGGGGCGATGGCGACCA